>JBHLSA010000030.1:0-12324 GCA_048882025.1 Candidatus Thorarchaeota archaeon
TTCGCCCGCCCAATCATGATATTATCAATATCATACTGCCCCGTCTCTTGGTCAAACCCCACCTGCTGCAGTGACACCTGCACTAACCGCACCGCCGCCTGCGCATCCTCTGCAATCACTTGCTCCCGCAACGCCATCTTCGCATGCGCCTCCGACAACCGAATCAACGACTCCAACTGCCGCGCTGTAATCGGCACCGACGCATTCTCCCGCTCCCCTGACTTCCGCATACCCAAATAAAACTCCTTCAACGCATTCAACGCCTCCTCCGTCAACTCAGGTGTAATCCCACGCCGCGCATACGCAATATACTTCCGCAACAAATCCGCCGCAATCGGCGGATCCTTCGCTGTCCCCTTCTTCTTATGCAACGTAATGATATGCTCCGCCGTCCGCTCATCCCGCTCCGCCTCCGGCAAATCCGTCAACGTAAAAATCAAATCAAACCGCGACAACAACGTCACCGGCAAATTCACATTCTCCGCAAACGACCGCTCCGGCACATACCGCCCCAAATTCGGATTCGCCGCAGCCAAAATAGCTGTCCGCGCATTCAACGTCGCCACAATCCCCGCCTTGGCTATTGACACGGTATTATGGAGGAGAAGTCCATGACTAAGGAATTGATGAGTTGGCTCAATAGTTAAATCATAGACATAAGGGCACTGCCAATCGCCGGTATTTTCCAGTCTCTCAATTTTCTTTATTCGAAGACATCTTACATCACTGGAAAGGAAATCGGTTATCGCATCTAACCAAATTTTAACATCAACCAGTTCTGCTTGGATTTCTGTCATAAGCTCAACTAAAGTAACTTCTCTAAGATTTTGAGAATACCCACCACGTTCAATATAATCAACAAACGAGCGAGTACGACCAAGTTTTTTCCCTGCGGTTTCTTGAGACCACTCAAGTATTTTCCGTGCATTTCGAATTGAGAGAACGGGTTCATTTACTTTGATTTTGGCATCGTGGTATGCCTTTCGAACTTCATTTAGATGCTTAAACAGGAGCGTACGCGTTATGCCATGTCCCATTTGAGTTGCATTATGAAATGTGCCTTTGTATGGAACCCCGAGCCTTTGCATTAGACATTTTATTTGATTACCAAATGCCGATGGATATACATCATGATTATAATTTGAGTTTCTTGATCGAGTAACTAGTTCTACAATTCTTTGACGCCTTGGGTCCCAAGGCTGTACAATGAGTTCAAAAAATTCTGGAAGACTACTGCCACGAATGTAGACCTTGTAGGATTCATTGTGAGAATCAAAGTTTATTCGGCTTTGAATTTGAAGACACAACAACAGGTCTTGATAATCGCAGGCTAAACCATAGGATGCGGTTCGATAAGAAACTGCTTCGGATTCTACGCTGCCATCGCCAAGAAAAGCTGCCTGTAAGAATTGCTGAACAACCTTTGAGCCAGATATAAAAATTTGTGAAGGTACGCGTTTCTGTCGAGCTGAAGTCAATACTTCTGGAAAATTGGCTTTGAAGAAGTCTCGTAATTGTGAAGAAATAAATCGAATTGTTCGATTCTTATCGATATTATTGATGCCCTCTAGGTCGAACAGATTTTGCATTAAGATAGAGATATCATTGACAATTTCGGGGTCCGTATTGCTGAACCCCAGTTCGGCGGATGAACCATTATAACAGTAACCTTCCGTAACGAAATATCCTAAAAGCCTGGCAACATCTGGATGTAATCGTTCAGGGAGCTCGATAGCTTTTGCGTTTGGATGGTATGGAATTTCAGTAGAAAGGACAGCACCAGGATTATGACCACACGGTAACACTCGTGGTGCAGGAACAAAACTGCCAACCTGAATATCAGCAGCGGGTTTTGTTACTATCGAAGTGCCATCAAAAACGAAAATCGGATGTTCAGGAGTAACCACGATCGACCGCCCATTCGAATAAGAAATTCTAAAAAAGAAGGCAGGCGCTGGATGCCGACTAATTCGATCAACCGGAACACACTGAACCCTATTATTGTCTAAAGAATAAAGCTCCAAATCCAAATCAGACGCATCTAAAATTTCACAATCAACTCCCTGAACCACCTCCTTCGAATTCCTCGAAAGCCACTCATCAACAACCTGACCAATTTGTACTCTCGACCCATCACCCTGAAGAATCTCAGTAAATGGATGATAACTGTGCTGCTCCATCGCTTCATGAATCGCCGTTCTGTCCTGAGGCCGCATCTTGTCGAATTCATCGATGCAGTTATGCGAGATTAGGCCGTCTGCTAGGAAGTTGTGGGTTTGAGGTATATGGAGATCGTATACGGGTCCGTTATATGGAATTCTTTCGATAGAGGTAATTGGGTCTAAGAAGTAGTCTCGTTTGAGGAGATTGCTGATAGTTTCATGTTGAGAAGGTGATAGATATGTGGCTAGTTTTGATTGGATTTTTTGTAGCTGAGTTCGACTTGGCGGATATCGTTGATGTTTATAGTTATAGATGGTACTCCAAAGACCCTCTTCTAGTAGCATAGATGTATTCAGTTGTGATAGTTGATTAGCTAGGTTTGCCACAGGTTTGCTTGGGAGCCTATCACTTAAGCTTGAGATTGTACGTTTTGGAAGAGGAAGAGTTTTTACCTTTACACTAAAGTCCCTTATTATGGAAATTAATGCATTAACATCTGTTCGTGCTGTTAATTGAATATGGATTATTTCAGGTCGAGGTTTAAGCCGTCCGTAGCAATCGAACCGTCGAAGTGCAAGTAACAAAGATTGATTTTCAAGCCAGTTATTTGAGCACTGAATATCTATATGAACTGTCCGATATTCTGAACCACTCCGGATGTCTCGTTTAATTGCAATACAACCATCTGCATCGACAATTCCAGCAATAAATGCAGCTAGAGAGGTATTGGGTAGTTGGTGAATGTTAGAAAGATAATTTTTTGTTAAGTAATTGTAGATTTGTGCGAGGAGGTTTGAATGAGCATTTAAAGTGAGAGAATGACTTTGAACTAGAGTTCCTCGAATTTTACTTTTGGATTTTCGGGGATAATTTCTAAGTGAGCGATTAGAAAATGTTGAGTAGGATTGAATTATGCGTTTAATTTGGTCTTGATTCGCCAAAGATTGACGGATTGATAGGGAAGAACGCCGATTGTTAACCCGATTCCAACCGTCTCCAAATACAAAACCGAGGAAATATGCCATGTCAGGTGTAATAGTTGAGACTTTGAGCCGTTCACCTGATTGTTTTCGCCCAAAGGATAAATTACGCTTCTTCCAGTCATCGAGAATACCAAGGTATGAGAGAATTTGGCGTAATGATTTAACCTTCATTTGAGAACGGCCTGATAAAACGTCTCTTCGTAATCCAAAGAACTGATTTAACCTAGCAAGAGATTTGAAGTCAATTAAAAGGGCACTTCGTAATTCATTCTTCTCATCCTGATTAAGGCATACAATCCAATCATCTGGAATTATATCGAATATTTGAACGGACTTCTCATGACCTTGTAATTTGAGAGGAGCAACTATAGAGTCCCCCTTTTCAAATTTCTGAGCTATTTTCCATTCTAGTGACGCACCATCCAATAACATGTGATCAGGAGTGACTATAGTCTGAAACCCAGTTTCAGTGGAAATCTTAATGAGCGATCCTAAAAATTCTCTTTTTCGAATGAAAGTCGACCTGCCTTCAATCACATCTAAACTTTCTGTAATCGAGGGAACCTTCGCATTAATCTCCCCAATCATTACAACCTCACCGTTTGAGATTGCATTAAAAGGCTTTGTGGTAGCATATGCATCCTCAATAGTCATTAAACGGTCATTTATCAGAATAGAAGAACTTGGATGAAGACAGGCTGTACCTCGATCAGCAAGGACGAGAGCACCGGCTTCCAAAGCAAAGCCTTCGGTGTCGGGATCCCTGAGTACAGCGGCGGTCAACCCGGCTGCGGTACTGCCCTTTCCTGAGGTGTAGAGGCCGCGGGGGGCGATGGTGGCTACGTATTTGAGGAGTTGGCTGTTGTGGACGATGAGGTTGCCGTGGGCGAGGAGGAAGTGGCCGTCGGAGGTGGCGAGGTCGTAGACGGTGGTGGGTTCGTGGTAGGGTTCGATGGAGGTGATGGGGTCCCAGTAGAGGTCAGAGTGGGCGAGGGTGTGTAGTTGATGGTAGTGTGGGTTATGATGGTGATGAGGGGTGAATTGGGTGAGTTTGGAGACGACGTTTTGGAGGTATTGGCGACCGACGCGTTGTCGGTGGGTTTTGCCGCGGAGTTCAGCGAGGAAGTTGCGAGTCCATGTACCGCGTCGGCTTTGAATTCCCAGTTCGGTGGTCGCGTTGGTGAAGAGGCGGCCAAAATTGGGGATGATGTCGTGGGATTGGTATCGGGGTCGTGAATGGAGGGTTTGGACTAATTGGTCGAGGGCTTTTTGTTTTTGCTTGGGAATGAGCTGTATTAGTTGGCTGAATTTGAGGATCTCGTCGGATTGGATTCTGATGTTGTAGTAGTGTTGGCCCTGATAGGGACCTTTGGTGATTGTGCGTTCTTTGATTGTGGTAAAAATGTTCAGGGTTGCTAGGAGATCACTGATTTGGTAGGCTAGGGATTTGCTTACGGTTGAAGCGGAGATTGCAGTTCCGTTCTTATCGATGGTTCCATCGCCGGAGAAATATCCAGCGAGGAGGGATTTTCGGAATGATGAGGGGGCGTTGAAGATCCAGTCGGGTAGTTGTTTGACATCGGCACCGGTTCCAAACTGTTTTTTGAACCAGTGGGCTAGACTTGATTGGCATAGAAACACGCCTTGTTTAAAGGGTGAGGCTTTTCCGAAGGTGGTTTGCAGGTCTTCTCGAAGCCTTGATTTGATGGAGGGGTTTAGAGTAGAAAATCGAATTGAGGTGCCTTCGACGTTGCCTTCTGAAAGATAAAGTCCGAAAATTCGACCTGTGGCCTCGTTTAATTGGAATGATTGGGGGAACCAGCTTGTATCATATTTCCGTCGTAGCCAAGAGCCGGTAGGTACTAAGATACTGCCCCGTCTTATTGCGCCGAATGTATTGGGAGTTACATTTGAAAGAGCGGCGGCTTGATTGGCACTAATATTGCCTGCTTGTACTTGTGCAAGTTGATGGGAAATTACATCCGTGCTGACTAGTTCATCATCGAGAAAATCATCGAGTAAGTCAAGTGCTGAAACTTCATTGTCTAGACGTGTTCTTCGTGCGAGAGGTAAGTAAAGACCAGGTTGAAGTTCATTAGCAGTAATTACTTTCAGTTGACCATTATCTATCGTTGTGAAGGAGTGATCGGGGGTTGCTATAACGGTTCGTCCCGATCGGGTCTGAATTCTTACAAGTGATTCTGTTTTGTGCCGGCTTATTTCAAAAACTTTTGATTTCTGAATCTTTAATGAAACAGGGTCCATGGATTGAGTAAAAATATTACTAGATTCGGGAAGGGAGAGGATTTCTGTTGTACCATCTCGAATGATTTGGCTCGGGTGAGTCTTTAGAAGACCGTCAACGAATGATCCAATTTCTTCAATGGACCATTGAATATGGTTTCTGTTTTGTCTTCCGATATAGATTTTTTCTGTGCCATGGATGCTTTTCGCAGTTCCAGGATCGCCGACGAGGAGGATGTTGGAGTCGCCACGGATTTTGACGCCGTCGGCGAGGACTTTGCTGACGCCGCCGAAGAGGAGGAGGCAGACGGCTTCTTTGATGTCGGTGAGGCCGTAGATGGAGGGGGCGATGGAGTTGACGATTTTGCGGTGGATGAGGGGGTCTTGGGCGAGTTGGCGGATTTGTTCTTCTTCTTTGGGGTCGATTTCAACGCGGTCGGCTTCGCGTTCGGAAACTTCGACGTAGTTGGTGGCGAGGAAAAGGCTGAAGGTGGGGGCTTTGCGGCGGGAGCGGGCGGTGATGTCTTGGGTGGAGCGGAGGATGCCGATGACGCGGCCGGGGTCGCCGGGGCGGGCGATGTCGACGAGATCGTCTTGGAGGATGCAGTCGAGGGCGCGGGGGAGGGCGCCGGGGGGGAGTTCTTCGGGTTTCTCTTGGAGGCGGATTTTTTGCCAGTCGACGAATTTGGAGCGTTCGGGGATGAGGTCGAAGGGGCCTTTGCTGCGGCAGGCTTCGTTGGTGCACATGGTCGGGGGAATGAATTGGTTGGTTTGTTGAACATAGATGCGTTCTTGGCATTGGCGGCATTGGAAGGCGCCTTCCACGAGGAGGGGTTTGACGTCGCTGACCCGGGTGACCAAGGCGTCTACCATGATGAGTTGGCCAATGTGTTCAGCGCGGATGAAGCGGACGGAGACACGGTCAGGGACTTCTTTGAAGCGGGCATGGAGGTTTTCGATTGTCTCGGAATAGTCGGGATCCACGATGCGGAGGATGCGGCGGATTGCGGCTGATGCGGCTTCGATGGCGCGCTGTGGTTCTTCGCGGGTGGCCGCGGCGAGGTCGGGATCGAAGGTGAGTAAATGATTGAAGTCGACAGAGATGGAGATGGCTTTATCAAGACTGAGCCGGGCAATGGCATCGTGGTAGGGGGTGTCACCATCTTCTGTTTTATAGGACTTGAGGAAGTCTTCAAATCGTGTGATGTAATCGATTTCTTCAGTCACCCATGTCAATCTCCAAAACTTGTTTTTGCCAATTCCGAAGAAGGGTCACTAATCGGTCAAAGAGCCACCGTTCCTCGTCGGTCATCTTCTTTTTCGTTTCACGAATGCGCTCTTCACGGAGTGATACCTTCATTAGTTTGAGCAACCTATTGTCAAGTAAGTCACGGAACAATTGCTTCATCTTGGATTGGGCTGCTAGCCGGATGTCATTTGGTGATGCTTGATTCTTGCGGGCTAGCTGCATGATACTATTACGAACTTGATAATAATAATCACTCTCCAGCGTTTGCAGAACGGGTTCACCCGTTTCGTGCCAAAGAGCTTTTTGTAAATCTGACACCTTGATTTCGTCTTCTTTGGGACGGGCAACGTCTTTAGCCATAAGAACATTGGCTACCCAACGAGGCACCGTAAATTCTCGGCCCTTTTCAACCGGACCATAGGTAGCATCTTGGATTTTGAATTCGTCGATAGGTTTTAAGCTAACAACGATCACGGATGCATTTTCGTATCGAAAGCGAAGGGTATCGTTCATATTTTTTGCGGTCACGTTTTTCTCAACCAGTTTTGTTTCTTAATAGGGAGCATCCTCCATCGATTGGCGACGTTGAAGAATTTCACTTACGCGTTCATCAAAGACCTCGACGGGAATATCCATGAGGGTCAGTCGTGCGCGCCTTCCACGTCGTCCTGCTCCAACACTTTCTACAACCTTTCCAATTATCCCTAATGTTACCAAAGCATCGATGGTTTTTCTAAAGGTGGGTAAAGCTTGCTTTGTTGCACCAAACTCTTCACAAATCAGTTGATAACTGTCAAAGACTTTTGCAATCGATGTGGAACTTGATTTTTCAAACTTCAATTGCCGAGAAACTGCGGCTAACACTAAGATTTCTTGGTCACGGAGCCCATAGAGAACATCTGAACGTAATTCGGAGTAGACTTCCTGCTTTGCCCTGCGAATCAAATCCGGGGTAATTGGACGGACACCATAACGGTCTGCAGCTTTACCAGCCCAGTATAACATCTCTATGCCGTGACGGGCATTTTGTGTGGCGGCAGCAACATTGGCAACCATGTGGAGGATATCATCGGGTACTACGTTTTTGTGAAAGGCCAAGCTGGATCGGAATTTAAAAATTTCATATAATTCCTCTTCCGTGTAGGAGGGCATATCAACTCGGTCATGAAGGCGCCCAGAGAGTGGGAAACTGAGGGTGTTTTGCCAATCAACCACCCGACAAGCAATTAGTGTAGAAATATGTGCCTCGCCGTGCTTTGCCACTTCACTGGCATGAATAATACTCAGGAGATCTTGACCCAGTAGATAGGCTTCGTCAAGACATAATACCAATCGAAGATTCTCGCGTGAAAGCCGTCGATTGATCATGGTGGTAATCTCTTCATCTGAAAACCCGCGGCTAGTGACTTTAAAGCGTTCTGTGAGTAAATCTCGTAAAATTGCACTTTTGGTTCGGAACATGAAGCAATCATAGTATTCAAACCGAACTTTGATTCCTCGTTTTTCGGCGGCTTTTTCTAAGCCCCTCCCAAAATATCTAATTGAAACGGTTTTTCCGGTACCAGGTTTCCCAACGACTGCGACATTAACTGCATAGGCTCCGTCCTTGTTCAATAACGGTTTAAAATCGTGGCCAAGGCGCACTAGTTGATCTTCACGATTAGGCAGTTCTGGAGGGACAAACGCTGGATGAAGAGTTTCCTCATTCTTGAATACAGAGGCACCCAATAATGCCTTTTCGATGATATTCTCGCCCACGTGTACACCCTCGATTGAATCAATCAGAGAAGGCTAGCCGCTTCACCGCACGAATTGAAGTTGCTGCCCATAAAAGGATTGTCCACACTCACGTAAAACTGACTAGGATAATCTAGGGAGAAAACCAGGTTATTTCTTGCGTTTGTCTTTCCCTTTCTTACCTAGCCACCAGTCAAGATAGTCTTGGCGTCGTTTGGATTTCTCTCGGTCTTCATCTTCACGGCGAAATGAGGATCGTTGTTCATCCCATAATCGGTCTAATTCCGCACGAGATACAGCGAGTCCGCACCGTTGACATACTTGACGGCTGCTTTTGGAATCGTATTTCATTGTCCCGGCGCATTCGGGGCATCTTGCCATATTTGAGTCACCTATGATCTCTGAGGAGATTAACGAACGCCGCGTTTTAACTTTTTGTGTTAAAGGACAGTAACAGATTTGGCTAGATTTCGAGGTTGATCGGGATCGTGCCCCCGAAGAATAGCGGCATAGTATGCCAATAGTTGAAGAGGAACCACATAACAAATAGGCGAGAAGAGCGGCGAAGGGAGGGGAGGGAGAGGAATGGCGTGGTCACTAAGGTTAATGACAGCAGGGTCGTCAGACGAGCACACCGAGATAATTTGGGCTCTGCGAGCTTTCATCTCCATGATATTTCCTTCTAGGTGACGCCGGTTACTATCATTAGGAGCAACAAAAACAACGGGAAACCCGGATTCAATTAGAGCAATTGGTCCGTGTTTGGATTCTCCGGCGGGGTAGCCTTCGGCATGAACATAGGCAATTTCTTTGATTTTTAACGCGCCTTCCATAGCGGTTGCTGTACTGATTCCCCGTCCCAGAAAGAAGAAATTAGATTTCGTGAGATAGCTTTGAGCCGTGGCTTTGATCATACCTTCTTGATTCTGAATCACGGATTGAATGAGATTGGGAAATTGATTCAAGGCACCTAGTAGTTCTTTTTGTTCTTGTTTTTTCTGTGCACCCGTCATTGTGCCCAGGTAAGTTGATAACGACGCTAAGGTCGCCAATTGGGTAGCAAAAGTTTTTGTGGCAGCAACGCCGATTTCCGGTCCAGCTTGCGTGTAGAGAACATAATCGGCTAGCCTAGTGATTGAGCTCCCAACAGTGTTGGTAATTGCTAAAATTTTGCTGCCTTGATTTTTCAGGTGTTTAATTGCATGCAAGGTATCAATGGTTTCTCCTGACTGGGTTACAGCGACCGCAACCGCGTCCTCCCCAAGACTTTCTGCCGTTGTTTCAGCGCCTTCAGAAGCAATTACACCATGTACAAGGCGATTTGCGACCTGCGAAAACATATACTTTGCAGCTAAAGTAGCGTGATAGGAGGTACCGGCCGCAACGGTCAGGATTGTCCGATGGTCATGAAGAATTTCAGCAAATGACTCAAAGTTCGTGGCTCGCAACCTTAGAGTATCTCTAAGAGCCTGTGGTTGTTCATGGATTTCTTTCAGCATGAAATGGGGATAGCCACCTTTTTGGGCCATGTCGATGGTCCAATTAACGACCGTTGGTGATCGAAGGGGAAGATGTGAAAGGTCACCGTTATCGTCAAATCGGCTGAAAAGAGCGCCTTGGGGAGTAATATGGGCTAGCTCATTGTCTTCTAAGACAAGGGTGTTCCGGGTCATTGGTAAGAATGCAGGAACATCTGAGGCACAATAGATACCTTTCGTGCCAAGCCCGATAACCAAAGGACTTTCACTTCGAGCACAAACCAATTCAGCACCATTTGCGGCCAATACAACAATGGCATAACTGCCTTCCAATTGAGGAAGCATGTTTGCAACAGCTTGTTGAAGGTGGTCGGTGTGAGCTAGTTCGTGCTCAATGAGGTGAGGAATTACTTCCGTATCTGTTTCTGACCGAAGGTTGTGTCCCTGTTCTAGGAGACCAGCGCGGAGTTCTTGGAAATTTTCAATAATCCCATTGTGAACCACCGCGATTTGATTTTTACAATCAGTATGCGGATGAGCATTGACCTTCGAAGGAGCCCCATGAGTCGCCCAGCGAGTATGGCCAATTCCAATACTCCCTGGCAAAGTATCAAAATTCAGGCGGTGATGTATATCATCAATTTTGCCCTTATCTTTCTTTATAAAAAGAAGCCCCTCAGCTGCGGTGGCAATACCACTGGAATCATAACCACGGTATTCTAACCGTTTGAGCGATTGACGCAACAAGGGTGCAACCGTACCTTTCAATTGTATTGCGCCAATGATTCCACACATACTGATTTGACCCCATTCAACATCTCAAGAATATTGCTTAAAGTTTCCCGTTTAGGATGTGGAAAGAAGTTTTGTCATATAGGGTCCATCTTTTTGATAGCCGTGTTTTTGGTAATACTGCCGAGCGCCAATACCACTTGTACATACTATTCGATCATAACCATGATTTCGTGAAGTTTCTTCAGCCACAGCCAAAAGCTGAGAACCTATACCGCGGTGTTGCCAAGCTTCATCATCTTTAGCCCCTATATCTAAAGAAAGTCCGTATACATGCAGTTCGCGAAGAAGAGCGGCGGAATATGATTTAACTTCAGGTCGGTGAGCAGAGGCACTGGGAAACCGAAGACGAAGATAGCCAACTAGTGCATCAGCAGTTTTATCTTCGTATGCGATGAAAAATTCAGTACCCCCAGAAGCCGCATAGTTATCAATACGTAGAGTGAGGGTTTCCAAAGGAGGGGTTTTGTAGTCAGATATGCGTTGAGTTCTCAGTTTATACCCTATTTCACGATATCGAATTGTCTGGAGTTGATACCCCTTTTTTTCAGCCCGTTGGAATACTAGTTGAGTAAGGTTACCTGCACTAGGACCAGCAACGATAAGTCGTTTTGGAATATCACGTTGCATTCGCTGAATGCGAACCCATTGGGGAATGGTGGGCATTATCTCCACGAGAAGGTCTATAATTTCGTCTGTGGTGTAGGGGGAATATTCGCCCTTTCGCCAACTATCAAAGAGGGCACTTCCACGAAGCACAAGGCATGGGTATATTTTGATCATATCAGGTTGAAATTCTTCGGATTGAAAGAGGGCACGAAATACCTGCTGATCTCGCTCATATGATGAGCCGGGTAATCCTGGCATTATGTGATAGCACACTTTGAGACCAGCATCTTTTGCCAATTGTGTAGCGGTGATAACATCTGAGACAGAATGACCTCGACGAACTTTGGTGTAGATGTCATCATAAATGGTTTGAACACCTAACTCGACACGTGTTGCGCCAAAGGCGAGCATGGCATCAATATGGGTGGGTTGACAATAATCGGGTCGGGTTTCAATGGTGATACCAACAGGCCGCACAGCACTGGTTTCTGATCGGAGAATAGCTTCATTTAGAGTAGGAGCCGTGTGACCATTCATTGCGTCAAGACAGCGTTTAATGAAGGTTTGTTGATAAGCATCAGACGCTGCCAAAAAGGTGCCCCCCATCACGATCAGTTCAACTTTATCCGTGCTATGCCCCATTGCTTGAAGTTGATCTAATCGACTTGTAACCTGTAGGTATGGATCATAACGGTTCTCTCGAGCCCGAAGTGTAGCAGGCTCCTCACCAACATAGGCTTTTGGTGCCGTGGGAATATTGGTAGGACAGTAAACACATTGTCCTGGGCATTCCATAGGTTCGGTCATGACTGCAACCACAACCACCCCAGATAGGGTGCGTGTTGGCTTCTTGCGTAAAATCGCGCTGGCTTTCGTTCGTTCCTCTTCTGTGGCAAAACTAAGGATTTCAACATCAGAAGGAAATCGGGCGAGATTGTACTTGCGACACAATTTTCGTTTCAGGCGCTGAATATCATTCTTGGTGCGCACATGCCCGTCTAAGACGGCTTGAAGAATTTTCTCTGCAACATGTTCCAACTCAGCGTCCCCCTACGAATTACACTTTAAG
>JBHLSA010000031.1:0-12252 GCA_048882025.1 Candidatus Thorarchaeota archaeon
CTATTCTAACTTTCATGGATGTTCCTGGATTCCTGCCCGGTGTTGATCAAGAACACCGGGGTATTATTCGTCATGGTGCAAAAATTCTTTTTGCGTATGCAGAAGCAACAACGCCCAAAGTTACTGTAATAACACGAAAAGCCATTGGAGGCGCATATGTGGTTCTGGGTTCAAAGCATTTACGGGCTGATGTCGTGTATGCCTGGCCCACAACCGAAATGGCGGTCATGGGTCCTGAAGGAGCTGCAAATATTATCTTTCGCAGAGAAATAGAGAAATCAAAGGACCCAGAAGCTACCCGAGCAAAGAAAATTGCAGAGTATCGAGAGCAATTTGCTAATCCCTATTCAGGAGCAGTAAGAGGATTTATCGATGAAGTCATAGAACCCGCCATGACGCGATCCCGACTTATTTCCGCTTTTGAAATGTTAAGAACCAAGCGTCAAGCGCTCCCTAGAAAGAAACATGGCAACTGCCCACTTTAATAAAATATGCTCAACCAATTTACAGGTACAAATATAGATCATATTCTTTCGCAGAGTATTGAAAGCCAAAATAGCTTAAATCAGATTGCAAGAAAAGACAGGCAGAACACTAAAAACAGGTTAGCATTATTACAACCTACCCCAATGCGATTTGAAAAATGAGGTGTAATTCGGATGCCAAAAGTTGCTCAAAATCCCATCAAGTTCACAGACACAACCTTTCGTGATGCACACCAATCGCTTCTAGCAACACGAATGCGCACTGAAGATATGCTTCCGATCGCTGAAAAGATGGATCAAGTGGGATTTTACTCCATGGAAGTATGGGGTGGAGCGACCTTCGATGCACCTCTCCGGTTTCTCAAGGAAAACCCTTGGGACCGATTACGTCAGCTTCGTGCAGCAATCAAGAAAACAAAGCTCCAAATGTTGTTGCGTGGTCAAAATGTTGTTGGATATCGCCACTACCCAGATGATACTGTTAAGAAATTTGTTGAGCTTGCTGCGAAAAATGGAATTGATATATTTCGAATTTTTGATGCTTTAAATGATCCCCGAAATATGCAAACGGCTATCAAGGCTGTACATAAGGCAGGTGCACATGCCCAGATGAGTTTTAGCTATACAATCAGCCCGGTGCACAATGTTGAATCATTTGTTAAACAGGCTAAAATCCTCGAAGGAATGGGCGCAGATTCAATCTGTATCAAAGATATGGCTGGACTTCTAAGCCCCTTCATCGCAAAAGAGCTAGTAACACGATTAAAAGAAGAGATTAATGTTCCAATCCAACTTCATTCTCACTATACATCAGGGATGGCAAGTATGACCTACCTAGAGGCAATAAAAGCGGGCGTTGATGTCGTGGATACCGCAATCTCTTCACTAGCCCAATCCACCTCACAACCTCCTTGTGAAGCAATGGTAGCTGTATTAGAGGGAACACCATGGGATTCACACCTTGATCTGGAGCTTTTATCAGAAGTTGCTTCATACATTCAAGAAGTTCGTGAACGCTATGAAGCCTACGAATGTGGATTGGTTGGCGTTGACACAAATGTCTTACAATTCCAAGTTCCTGGAGGGATGATGTCGAATCTCGTGAACCAACTGCGTGAACAAAATGCACTAGACCGTCTTCAAGATGTTCTCGACGAAGTTCCACGTGTCCGTAAAGAACTAGGGTATCCACCATTGGTAACACCATCCAGCCAAATTGTAGGCACCCAAGCCACCCTCAATGTCCTCCTTGGAAAACGCTACAAAACAATTCCAGAAGAAGTTAAACAGTACGTTCGAGGATTCTATGGACGCCCACCCGCACCAATTGATTCAAAAACTCAGAAACTTGTAATTGGCAATGAAAAACCAATTACTTGTCGACCAGCTGATTTATTAGAACCTGCCATCCCCATTGCACGTCGAGAATTGAAAGGGGTCACAAAAAACATCGAAGATATTATTTCATACATACTCTTTCCACAACCTGCCCTCGAATTTTTTAGGTACCGTAAAAAACAGGAGGCTCTTGGACAATTGACGCCTGATATTCTCGCGGCAATCACTGCAGCACTTCTTGAAACTAAACCTGAACCGGCCACGATTCTGAAAATTCATCGCCGAAATGGAAATGAATCCAATCCTTGGGTCCTTGCAGGACGCCGGGAAGCCATGGGATATGATTAGTCGTTAATATGGAGGAAACAACATGACACGAAAATACGAACTCAAAATAAATGAAACCATGGTAAATGTAGAAGTCGATGGCCCACACGATGGCACCCTGAATGTTACAATTGGGGAAGTTTCATTTCCAGTTCGATTCGTTGATGGAGATCAAGCAACTGGGAAGTTCAAAGTAATGGTAGGAGACATCGAACACACCTTCCGAATAACCCCGCAGGTAGATTCGAAAGATTATATGATTACTATTCACAAACAAAATTACAGAGTCCAACTCAACCCTCTCTCATCTGCACTCCCACGAAATTTTCGTCCTGAAACAACTTATCGGAAGGTTGAAACAACGGCATCTGTCACCTCCGTAGAAACACAAACAGAACCGGGAACAGTTACCGCACCTTTGCCTGGAAGAGTTCTTGAAGTTCGGGTGAAGGAAGGCAAAAATATCAAGAACGGTGATGTCCTCCTCGTACTTGAAGCCATGAAAATGGCTAACGAAATTCGAGCACCACAACAAGGTACTATTAAAACGGTTCATGTAAACGCTGGAGACACGGTTGAGAAAGGACAGCCTATGATTACCATTCAATGAAAACTATTGCGATAACAACAACAATGATTCTATCATGGCTCTTATGTGGACAAGAATTTTATAGCGATATTCAACCACATAATTCTTGGGTTATGATAGACATGGCTTGTCCAATGTATGATGCTCAGAACAATATGTGTCAGCAACTTCAACGAAACTTCCCTGAAGGTGCACAAACTCCTTGTGAGTTTGTCAATCACCCTTCCAAGTGTCCAATCTGTATGATGTCATCTTAACAAGAGAGGGGAACACTTTTTCTTTTTTTGGGGTGAAATATCACCTTACTCCAATATAGGCCTTCAAACACCAAATGTGTATATTGCCAAAACCATTAAAACTGCTGTAATATAACTGAAACAGAACCCTTTAGAAACTGATGTTGATGTTAATTCGGCGATGGCTATGGTTATGAAAGAAAAACTGGATATATCGCAAAAAAAGCGTGAATGGGAACAATCCACATTAAAAAAAACATTAGATAGTTCACCGGAACGTCGAGACCGCTTTATCACGACCTCTAGCCGCCCAATTGCGCGATTATATTCACCCACAGATATCCCTAACTTTGATTACGATCGGGACTTGGGATATCCAGGTCAATACCCATTCATTCGTGGCGTTTATCCCACTATGTACCGTGGTCGCTTTTGGACTATGCGAATGTTCGCGGGATTCGGGACTGCAGAACAGACTAATGAGCGGTACAGATATCTGCTTAACCAGGGACAAACTGGCTTAAGTGTGGCATTTCACTTACCTACCATTCAGGGGCTAGATTCGGATGATCCCATGTCAAAAGGGGAAATCGGGGTTTGTGGTGTAGCTATTGATTCCCTTGCAGATATGGAAATTCTGTTTTCTCAAATTCCTCTGAATAAAGTCACAACCTCAATGACTATCAACGCCCCAGCAGCCGTTCTATTATGCTTCTACATTGCTGCAGCTGAAAAACAAGGCATTCCTTCTACACAAATTGGTGGAACTATCCAAAATGATATCCTCAAGGAGTATCAAGCACAAAAAACCTGGATATTCCCACCTGAACCATCGATGCGAATTATAACAAATATCTTGGAATTTTGTACGAAAAAGGTTCCTCGCTGGAACACAATTAGTATAAGTGGTTACCACATTCGTGAAGCGGGGTCCACAGCGGCACAGGAACTCTCATTTACTCTGGCAAATGGACTTGCTTATGTCCAAGCAGGAGTTGATGCCGGATTAAACGTAGATGATTTTGCGCCCCGACTATCTTTCTTTTTTGATAGTCATCTTGATTTATTTGAAGAAATTGCCAAGTTCCGGGCTGCACGAAGAATTTGGGCTCGTGAAATGAAAGAACGTTTTGATGCAAAGGATAAACGGTCATACCTCCTTCGATTTCATACCCAAACAGCAGGCGTGAGTTTAACTGCCCAACAACCAGAAAATAACATTGTGCGAACAACCATCCAGGCACTTGCAGCCGTGCTAGGTGGAACACAATCTCTGCATACGAACTCCATGGATGAGGCTTGGGCATTACCAACCGAAAAGGCGGCAACCATTGCTCTCCGAACACAACAGATCCTAGCACATGAGAGCGGTGTAGCTAATACAATTGACCCATTAGGCGGGTCCTACTTCATTGAAGCGCTAACCGATGAGATGGAAGAGGAAGCTTACAAATATTTTGACCGTATAGAGAAACTTGGCGGTGTTGTAGAAGCCATAAAGAAAGGATTCTTTCAGCGAGAAATCTCAGATGCAGCCTATCGATATCAACGAGAAACTGAAGAAAAGGAGCGCATTATCGTTGGTGTAAATGAATACATAACCGATGATAGACTAGAAATACCTGTTCTCAAAATTGACCCAGTGGTTGAAAGAACACAGCTTAAACGTCTGAATCACACCAGAAAGACACGAGATAATAATAGAGTGGATTCATTATTGGCTCGATTGCAGAAAGCTGCGGAAGGTACAGAAAATCTTCTTCCACATATTCTTGCCGCAGTGAAAGCCTATGCCACTGTTGGTGAGGTGTGTAATGCGCTACGAGCTGTGTTTGGAGAATATCCCGAACCCATTATCTTCTAACAATTATGTTTGTAAAAGAAGTGAAAACTATGACAGAAGCAGAGAAAAAAATTCGGGTGCTGATTGCCAAACCTGGGCTAGATGGTCATGACCGCGGAGCCAAAGTAGTAGCACGGGCATTACGAGATGCCGGATTCGAAGTCATCTATACCGGGTTACGCCAAACACCTGAACAAATTGCTGAAGCAGCGCTTCAAGAGGATGTAGATGTCATTGGACTAAGCATTCTCTCAGGAGCTCATATGCGCCTTTTTCCGGAAATTATGAAATTATTGAAGGAAAAAGGCATGGAAGACATCCTAGTAATAGCCGGAGGAATTATCCCCGAAGACGATATCAAACCCTTGAAGAAACTAGGAATTAAAGCCATATTTGGCCCGGGCACTCCAACACCAGAAATCGTTGAATTCATCCGAAAAGCTACCCAATAGGGCAATAAGGAGGTTAATGTTACACGTGCTGAAGATGGTGTGGGTGAAGCAAATTTATGAACCAAGATGCAAATGAGCTCGTTAAAGAACTTTTGAAGGGGAATCGTCGCGCCGCAGCCCGCTTAATGACTTTAGCCGAAACCATGTCTCCTGAAGCCCATGCAGCAATTAAACAATTATATCCTCATACTGGAAATGCCCACATTATCGGTGTAACTGGTCCCCCAGGTTCAGGAAAAAGCACTCTAGTAGATAAGCTCATTGAGGAATACCGCGGACAAGACAAGAGAATTGGAATTGTAGCAGTTGACCCTAGTAGTCCTTTCACCGGTGGCGCGTTATTGGGTGATAGAATACGCATGGGGCGTTTTGCTACTGATTATGATGTTTTCATACGAAGTATGGGATCTCGGGGCAGTCTTGGAGGCCTTGCCTGGGCGACATATGACGTTGTCCACATTCTTGATGCGTTAGGAAAAGACGTAATTATAGTTGAAACAGTTGGTGCAGGGCAAGCCGAAGTAGATATCATCCAAATCGCAGAAACCGTCGTCTTGCTTTCTGTCCCGGGATTGGGTGATGACATTCAAACGATTAAAGCAGGCATTATGGAAATTGGTGATGTGTTCGTCATAAACAAGGCGGATACGGACGGTGCCGACCGTCGCTACGTCGAACTCCAAATGATGCTTAACTTAGATAGAGATACAGAGGGCTGGCAGCCCCCAATAATTAAGGCAATTGCCACAACGGGCGAAGGCGTTAAAGAAGTTGTTAACGCGATTCAAGACCATCACCAATATTTAGTAGAAAGTGGAAATATTCAACAAAATCGAGAACGGCGTTGTTGTGCGCAACTAGAAACCATCGTCGAACACAGTTTCATGCGGAAACTATTCGTTGATCCCGATGAACGAGCGCTCTTTCAAAAACTCGTTAAAGAAGTTAATGAACGACATATTGACCCTTATACCGCCGCAGAACGTCTAATTCTCCATCTGATTGAACCCAAGAAGGGTTAACGTGAACTGCGTGGACCGCGTGGACGAAGTTCCTGTTGTCCTTTTAATGGTGTTCCAAGCCCGACCGTCGGTTTCCCATCCCGAATATGATAAGGCACTTTGAGATATGTTGTGAGCTCATCAGGAGCTGTTGTCTTGAGTATTTGCACAAATTTTGATGGTTGTTTTAATCCTGGTACATCTCCATAGCCCCAACGTAGCACCTGATCAACCATTCGCTCACAAGCAGTATGAACTTCAGGAACCGTTCCCCGCCACCCCATAAAGAGTATAAGAGTATGTCCAAACTTACGCATGAGATTGATAAGCCGTCGAAGATAATTGAGGGCTTGCGCGGCACCCACTCCATCAATGAAGTCATCGACGTAAGCCATTACCATACGGATAGCGCCTTTCCCATGAATTGATGCGGTAATATTACTGATTGCAGCTGGTAATCCATCAATTGATTGAATCTCATCAGGTTTTCTAGGTGAGACTAGGAGGTTTGGATTTCCTCCCATTTGCTTGATCCGATTGGGGTATCCTGTTTGTATCAGGTCTCGTTCATGATCACCAAAACCGCGGTAGGAAAACAAATCTACCCAATGAAACCGATCTGTTTTACTAGTTTCCAAGAAGGTTCTAAAAGCGTTCGGGAGCTTGCGCTCACACCATAGTGCAATTGCTACTGGGTCTGCATAGGTTGTTACTAAGAGGATAGTTTCTTTTTTCTGTACCTCATTGGTCAACCATTCAATCATTAGGTTAATTGGATCACTAAAGGTTTGATTCTGAACATACATAATGGTGGCTGTTCCAGACATTATACCAAAGTATTGATCAAAACTCTTATTTCCTGAAAAAAGTCGATGTCGTGTTTCAATTCCATCTAAAACTATTCGTGTATCCAACCTATCACTCACTGGGAACGCCTCTCGCTAGTTTAGATTATTAAAGATACTAATTAATGACTTTCCCTCAGCTTTTCCTTATCTGATTTATCATCGCGGTTTTCGCGATTCTCAGTTTTTTGCAGAGAAGACTTTTAAGTTGAGCAGTTTCGTTTAGCTCCATTCAATATTCCCTTACACCCTGAGTTCGGAGGCAAGATCCATGAAAATTATCGTACCCATTAAGCAGGTACCTGAAATCGCAGAGGTTAAAATCGATCCTGAAACTAAAACGCTAATCCGCGCGGGAGTACCCTCGATTCTGAATCCCTTTGACGAATTTGCTGTTGAAGAAGCCGTTCGTATTAAAGAGCAGGTAGGTGAAGGCGAAGTCGTTATCATCACCATGGGTCCTCCTCAAGCGGAAGAAGCATTGAAAAAATGCCTAGCCATGGGTGGTGACCGGGCTATACATCTCTCCGATCGCGCTTTTGCCGGTGCTGACACCTGGGCTACTGCATACACATTGGCGCAGGCCATTAAATCTGAAGCCCCCTTTGATTTAGTCATTTGTGGGAAACAAGCAATTGATGGTGATACAGCGCAGGTAGGTCCAGAAATCGCTGAGGTCCTCGGTGTTCCTCAAATTACCTATGCAGTGAAAGTAGATATCGCTGAAAGTAAAAAACGGGTGACAGTTCGTCGTGAAACAGATGAAGGCTTTGAAGTAGTGGAAGCTCGGCTTCCTGCACTTATTACAGCCACCAAGGGTTTAAACGAACCGCGACTCCCTAGTCTGATGGCGATTATGTCGGCTAGTAAAAAGGAAATCAAATTAGTTAATGCTGAAACCCTCGGAGGTGATTCAGAGCAATATGGACTCTCTGGATCCCCTACACAGGTAGTAGAAGTGTTCACACCCGAACAACGAACAGCAGGCATTAGAATTGACGGAACTGATGATCCAGAAGGTGCCGCCAAACAATTAGTGGAATGGCTGCTGAAAAAAGGAGTAATCTAGCGGAAGGTGACCTATGATGCTTAACATTGACAAAGATAAATGCACTAGCTGTGGACTCTGTGTGAAAGTGTGCCCTTTTGATGCCATGCATCTAATCGATGACAAAGCTGAAGCTGATGAGAAATGTACCCTCTGTGGGGCATGTGTGAAAGTGTGCCCTGTTGATGCCTTATTTATCGAACGCCGCCGAGTTGATCCATCTAAGTTCAATGAGTACAGAGGAGTATGGGTCTGGGCTGAACAGATAAACGGTCAACTCCGTAATGTAGCCCTTGAACTTCTTGGGAAGGGCCGAGAACTCGCTGATAAACTCGGAGAACCCCTCTGTGCGGTCCTACTTGGACACAATGTCGGAAATCTTACTAACATTTTAACTCAACATGGTGCAGATGTTGTCTATGTAAGTGACCAGGAACTTCTTACCCAATACACCACTGATGCTTATGCCGATGTCATATCCGCCCTTATTCTAACCGAAAAACCGAATATCGTCTTATACGGAGCCACTGCTAATGGTCGCGACCTTGGTCCACGGATTGCGGCACGTCTTATTCTTGGACTCACTGCCGACTGCACAGGACTTGACATTGACGATAAACGACAACTCGTCCAAACACGCCCGGCTTTTGGTGGTAATATCATGGCCTCTATACTAAGCCCCTACACTCGACCCCAAATGGCTACAGTCCGGCCCAATGTCTTCAAACCTCCCCAGCCTAACTCCTCTCACAAAGGCGAAGTCAAGAACGTCAACATCACCGTCAATAAAGCCGCTGTCCGCACCAAAATCGTTGATACGATTGTGGAACTCGAAGAAGGAGCTTTGAAAGTAGACGAAGCAGAAATGGTTGTCTCTTGTGGCCGCGGTATCAAAACTCCTGAAAATATAGACACCGTCGCTGAACTCGCTACCGAACTCAACGCCGCTCTTGGAGGCAGTCGACCTATTGTTGATCAAGGTTGGATGAAACATCATCAACAAGTCGGCCAATCTGGGCGTACAATTGCTCCAAATCTCTATATTGCTTGTGGAATCAGTGGTGCCATCCAACACCTCGTTGGTATGCGTACTAGTGGCACAATCATCGCCATCAACAATGATCCTGACGCGCCCATATTCACGGTAGCAGATTTTGGAATTATTGGAGATTTGCTAAAGATTGTTCCAGCAATTACGAAGGAAATCAAGCGCGTGAAGGCGCAGAAGTAGTCTCTTAGCCTTATAGAATACCCTGTAGCTTGTGACCTTTTCGCTTATGGTAATCATTTTGGGAGTGATCACGCTTTCAGAACGTAAAAGATTGGTTATCGATCATTCCGAAAGGTTGCTAAGTTACTTATCATCTAACCAATAGATGAATCCATGTATTACAGTTAGTAGTAATACAATTTGTCCCCGTTTTAGTTCTAATTGAGATTCAATCGCACAATTACTTTTTGGCTACAAATAATGAAATCGTAAACTAAATGATTCTTGCAGAATAAATTGTGGTGTCAACGTTGAACGGGTTATTATTGATTTTGTGAAGATTTCATGCTCATTATTGTGTGAATACTGGAAAAGATGCTGGTCAATAGGTCTGATGTAGTGAGTGCTCAAATAGGAAAGAGCTTGTTGGTATGTTATGGTTAGGCTTCTAATGGTTTTGAGGCAATGAGTCCTCCGATGAGGACGAGGAAACCAGGAAGGAAGCTAGTTATGATAAGTGTGAGCCAAGTGCTTGGCCACGTAGTGCCGAATGTTGAGTATGCAAGTAAAGCAGGGATGATTCCTCCGAGGAGAATACCAAGAATTCCTGTGACAATGAGAACTTTACGGCGTGTACTTGGATTTGATGCCCAAACGAACCAGAGAATCATTAAAATGAAGCCGAGGAAGGCGCTGATAAGCATTGATACTGTTGTCATTGCAGCAAGAGTTAAGAGGGGGTCACCGGGCGTGAAAATGGCGCCAAGGAGGAGAAGAATGAACAGGATGAAGCCAAAGAAGGCATTTGCCAGAAGATAGATTAGTTGAAGAATACCCCCAAGAATGACCAAGACCTTTGATATTGTATTTTTTTCCATATAGGTATCACCTCCCAGAATCCTAAATGAAAGGGGTCTATTAGATGTGCATATATTAAATATCGATGGCAGAAGAATGAAATCCGGCTGGAAGGCGTTTGATGAGTATCTAAGACAAGGCAACTATTACAAGATTTCGACTTTCTTTAAGTGAGAAGGAATTCTTATTATAATCAGCAAATGCAAAGAATTGTCTAAAGCCTGCATTCTTTATATGAACTTCCAGAAGTGGCTTTGTGAGTTGTAAAACGGTTTGGGCAAATGTTTTGGTTTGCCACTTGCTAGAGGTTTTAATAAAGCTAGTAAAAATGAGCTGGGCTGTCTCTGCTGTTTTAATGAGTTCGAAGAATCGTGCAAAAACAACTTCTTTTCCTGAACTTGTAATCCCTGACTTCAAAGGAAAGAAGCGAAAACCAGAATGACGGATTTCATCAAAGTTCAGTACTTGGGCTACAAACATTCCCTTTTGCCCTAAGAGTGAATGAACACCATTTAGTGTTTCTTGTAATGCTTGAGAAGAGGGCAATAAAGCGAGCGAGTTGCCAAAGCAGAGAATGAGATCGAAAGGACCCTGAACTATGCTTTGAGCGTTGCGCATATCCCCTTTATGAAATTTTACTACGACATGATGGTCTTGTGCATGTTGTTGAGCAGCATTAATCATGGCAGAACTGGAATCGAGCCCTATTACCGAGAAGCCTTGTTTTGCGAGTGCTATGGCGTGCCGCCCACTTCCACAGGCTAGATCGAGTATTCGTCGGTTTTTCGTGCCTGGTATAAGATTTGTAATGAAGGGGAGTTCATGATTAAGACGCACGGACCAATTAATGGATTGGTCATAGATTAACGCTAATTCTTCAAACGCGGTCATTTGAATCAGCTGTCTAAAAGGCTAGGTTGGACTTTGCCAAAAATCTTCGGGATTAAGAGGAATTTGTGGGTAAGTGTGTTTGGTGTATGGGCAAACAGAGATGCAGGTGGAACAGTCTCCACCATTATCGCACCAAAACTGGTAGCAACGCTCCGCATTTACATACCATTTGAGAACGCCAGTATTATTGGAGATGCAGATGGGAGTGTAGGAAGGTTCGGCGTCATCCGAAATAGCGTCAACCTCACAGGCTTCGGCACAGCGTTTGCAACGACGACATGTTTCAGTAACACCGAATTCAATGGGTTTGTCAGGATGTAAGGGGAGGTTGGTGAAGATTTTGCAGAGACGTACACGGGACCCATATTTAGGAGTTATGAGAAGCCCATGACGACCAAGTTGACCTAAACCCGCGTCAATGGCAAGAGGTATACTCAGTCCAGTGTCATTGCCACATTGGAGGGCTTTGAAGCCAAGGTTACGAATGAATTCACCCATGAGAGCGAGGACAAATCCCATGCGCGAGTAACCCACGCCAGTAGCACTTGCGGCAGGAATGGCAGGGGATGTGGCAATGCCTGATGGATCCATGTGGATCGCCATAACGATGGCATTTGCACATTCGTCTGGAATTTCTGTATTAGCATAAAGCCAGTTTCTATTTATCCTGCATATCCCGGTTAACGAAGCGCCAAAGAGGTGTGCCGCGCGTTTGATGCATTGACTCATGAAAGAGGGATCTTCCACGTGATAGGGAATTTGAGATAAGTCGTGATTAATTTCGACGGCAGATTTCCGGTATTTTGGAATTTGGGTATGAGCAAAACTACCTGAGAATTTGTCATGGAGAGTCCAAGAAGCCTTTTTTAGAGCAAACTCTAGATGCGTATAACCTGGCTTGGGATTGCGAAGGAATTCAGGAACCCGTTCATCAATCAGTCGTTGGTGCCCAGGCCAGTGGGAATCGTTGGTAACCCGAGTGAAAATTAAATTTTTCAGGTCAAATCGCTGTAACTGGGTTTTATCGATGGTGTAGGGGGGTGAATCGAGGCTTCTGATTTCGTTTCGATGCAACCGTGAAGTTCCCATTGTATTTCCACCTAAAGAGCGTGATGCCTTGTTGGATTCT
>JBHLSA010000032.1:0-12226 GCA_048882025.1 Candidatus Thorarchaeota archaeon
ATTGGGTTAGACCATCTGGAGCAATTTCTGCTAGCCGTTGTGATAAAATCGCATAAGGTATTGTTGCATACAATGAACTTGTATAAACAAGTCGTTTGATCTGCCATTGTAATGTAGCGACAAATTTTGGATGTGCATATCCAGTTATCGTTGTGCAAATGCCCGCAAAGAGATCAATATACTGCTTCCCGGATGCATCCTCCAATGTTGCTCCTTTACCTTGAATTAGAAGAAGTGGTTGCTCATAGTAATGCGTAACTGCTGGAACCACGTGTTTCTTTTCTAATTCTAGAATTTCTTTAGTTGAATAGGCTTTACGTAAGTCCTTGGGAATGAGATTCTCATCCATTTTAATCAACACCAATCATGAACTTATTCATTATATAACGAATACCTAAAGGCTTTATCTGCTCAAGCCTCTTTTAGAAACATTCGGAGGCTGAAGAAGCCATGGTCAACCAATCCTTAGAAATAAATTTTGCAGGAATCCCGTTTTCAAATCCATTCATTCTTTCATCAGCTCCTCCTACGTTAGAACCAAATCGAGTCATACGTGCAGCAAAGCTCGGATGGGGAGGTGTCGTTCTTAAAACGGTAACAGAGGAACCCACAGTAGATCCTCGGACACGATTAGGTGTGTTGCGTGAAAACGGACGCCCTGTGGGTATGAATAATATTGAACTCCTTTCTCGCCATTCATTGAAAACGTGGACAGAGTCATGGATTCCGAAAATAAAAGAAAAAACCTCCACTGATTTCGTGGTGATATCTAGTATTATGTCAAGCCCAGAACCTGAGGGCTGGACGGCATTAGCTGAATTGATGTCTCAAACTGGAGTGCATGCTTTAGAACTCAATGTTTCCTGTCCTCACGGCTCTCCTGAAAAACACATGGGTGCATTTATTGGACAAAATCCTGACTTGGTAGAACAAGTTACGCGAGCTGCAAAAAAAGGAACAGATCTCCCTATTCTTGTAAAATTGACGCCTAATGTTACAGATATCGTTCCCGTTGCACAAGCAGCAGTAAGAGGCGGTGCTGACGCGCTCTCTGCTATCAATACTGTTGAATCATTAATCGGTATTGATATCGAAACTGCCACTCCTCTACCCTTTGCTTATGATGCCGATTTATCGAATCCTCAAAGTACTTATGGAGGATTTTGTGGTCCAGCAATTCGGCCTCTGGGGCTGCGGTTTGTATCCCAAATTGCAAAAGCCCTTCCAAACATTCCTATATCCGGTATAGGCGGCATCACGACCTGGTATAATGCTGTTGAATACCTGATGGTTGGGGCACGAACCCTGCAAATATGCACAGCCGTTATGTGGTATGGCTTTAGTATCATTCGAAAATTAATTCAGAATCTTAATGCCTTTCTCGAGCGTAAAGGGTATGAAACCTTGGAAGAAATAATAGGTGCTGCTTTGCCTAAAATAACGACATGGACAGCTCTCCCCAAGCTACCTCCTGTTATTGCGCAAATCATACCAGAAAAATGCCAATTGGGTAAAGAGTGTATGGTTGCCTGTGCTGACGCAGGCTATCAAGCCATTCGAATGAAAGGAAAATCTCTGGTTGTAAATCCTGAGAAATGTGATGGGTGCGGGTTATGTGCAGTCGTATGTGAATCGGATGCAATCGAGTTTATTAAGAAACCCTAACTAAAACAGTTCAAAACCTTGAACGCCAGAATGATGTGAACCTGTTGTCATTGGGAAATTTCGCGGAAGTAATGAATTTTGCTCTGGATCTTGAAGCCATGGCTGCTGCTTTTTATGAAACAGCAACCACGATAACCCACAACCAAGAACTGAAAAGCCTTTTTGAAGCCTTTCTGCTTCAAGGGCAAGGTCACGTTCAATTACTTATACAAACACGACGTACTGCAACAACCAAGAAAGCCAATCAACGATTTTGGGGAATTCAAAGTCAGAACTATATCCCGAACACTGAATGTCCTTCTGGGTGTCCGGATGCGAAGTTACTAGAACTTGCCGATAGAATGGAAGAAAAAATTCAACAATTCTACTTGGATGCGACGGATAAAATCAAACTTCAAAAAACCGAAATAGATGTTTTTAAGCAATTAGGTCAAGCCCATCATACTACACAAAAGCAACTTCAAATGGCAATATAGATTCAAATTTCCAGTTTGTATAAAGTGCGGACACAATTCTTTTGCCAAGTTTAGATTTTTGAAAAGTGAGTAAAAGAGAAAAACCTAAGCCGTGCGTTTGTATTTATACTTAATTCGGTCTTGGTGACGGTCTTGTGTAAAATTTGCACGGCTCATGGCGCTGGGAAAAAATGGTTTGAAGTTAAACGCCATGTCGAAGTCAAATATGCTAAGGAAATGGGATTTGAACCTTGGGAAAAGGATCACTGGCATTATGTTCATCAACAATATGCCCAATTAGCTGCGCAAGCTGGTGACGCTATGGCTGACCCGGTTTTAGCCGAGAACATCCGTAAAATGCTTACTGATATGATTTTTCAAATTCATCCTCTTACAAAGGATGTCACTTTTACCTTCCCTCAAGGTCACGGTGCCCAAGTCCTTACACGACAAGAAATCGAAGGGGTTATTAAATTATCAGGTGAACCCTATCTCGTTGAATGCCTCTGTCGTAAAATGATAAATAATGCTAGTGATCGTTGTTGCATTCCTCTGGGTCTTCACGGCGAAACAGCAGAGATGTTTCCTTCAAAGGGTGAAAAAGTTGAACGCATAAGTGTGGATGAAGCGCTTGCTTTGACGCAGAAATTTAATGAGCAAGGGCGTGTACATACTCTTGCTGGGACTCCTCTCCCCATGGCGATGGCTGTCTGTAATTGCGATCTCCCATTTTGCATAGCCCTCCGCCCAAGAGTAGATATGGGTTTCAAGTACATCATTCGGGGACATTCGGTTGCGAAAGTAAATGTCGACAAGTGCAGTGGGTGTCAGGAATGCCTGTCACGGTGTCAATTCGGCGCAATTCAATACCAGAATTCAACTGGAAGAGCAACTATTGACATGTGGAAGTGTTTTGGCTGTGGCCTTTGCGCTGAATCCTGTCCTGAAAAAGCAATTGAATTACTAAATCGAGAATCTCTTCCCGCGCTGAAGGATTGGTGGTAGCCATGAAAAATTACTACAAGATTGAATGGAATAACGAAAAATGTGATGACGCCATCAATTGTGGACGGTGTCTTGAAGTCTGCCCTGAAGCCGTTTTCGCTATCTACGCACCAAACCGCGAAGAGGGAATTTCACCCGAAGAATATGTTATTTCGCCGGCTATGCAGTTTTTCTGTAATGGGTGTGGTGCTTGCCTTGAAGCCTGTCCAAAAGACGCCCTTAAGGTAACTCCTAAATCCAATGCTCAATGAGAATGACCTAATTATTCAAATCCCATTTTTGTCACAGGTGTAGTTCATCAATCTTAGCAATAATTTCGTCAACATGCCCCTCTACCTTGACTTTGGGCCAGATATAACGAATAATCCCATTTGGGTCAATTAGAAAAGTTACGCGGTTTGCAATGCCTAAAATTCCTTTCTGCACACCATAGAGTTTTACGATCTCTTTATTTGCATCCGCAATGAGAGGAAAATCTAATCCATGTTTTGCTTTAAAGCCGGCTTGACGTTTTACAGTATCAGTACTAACGCCAACAACCTTAACACCCATTCCTACAAGGCGAACCATATTATCTCGAAATGCACAAGCTTGTTTCGTGCAACCCGGTGTGTAAGCACGAGGATAAAAATACAGAATCACAATATTACCCTTTAAAGCGCTCAAGCGAAGTGCATCACCCTCATCTGTTTGACCAGAAAAATCTGGAGCGGGCTGTCCAATTGCAGGCATTACCATCTCAGTTCATCTCATTATAATCAAAAACAGGGCTCCTATTATTCGTTTCGTAATTTTGATAGGTCAAAATCATATGGGTTTAAATTGGCTCTTTTTAGCCCCGCAGAGCGGACACACCCAATCATTCGGAATCTCCTCAAACGGTGTTCCAGGTGCAATTCCCTGTTCTGAATCTCCAAGTGCTGGATCATATATCCAACCACACACTTCACATTGAAATCGCTGACCCTCCTCGGCATCTCTATCTTGCTTAGCTAGTGCAGGTGGAGCAATGTACGTTGCTGCACTTTTTGGCGTCTTCCCTTGCTTTACTTGGTAATAATACGCATAAGTTAACGGCGTACCTTCTTGTAGTATTTTTCCGCGAATAACATCGCCGACAAATAGAGTATGGGTTCCTACATCTACATGGGAAGTTACTTTGACTTCGAGATACCCTAAGGCATTATCAAGGATAATCGGGCATTCATCTATACCTTTAATGTGTTTTACGTTTAGGAGTTTATCCACTTCCCTTCCTGATTTAAACCCGAATTGCCCAATAAACTTTAACGGAGTTCTTTCATCCAGAATCGATACGGAAAAAATACCGCTCTTCATAATGAGCTCGTGTGTGAGGTTTCCTTTATTGATACTCACGGCAACACGGGGGGGCTCTGCCGTTACCTGAACCACCGTATTTACAATTTGGCCGTTAATCCGGTTTCCCTCTTTTGATGCAACCACATACAAGCCATAACTAATAAGCCGCAGAACCTGTAAATCCAATTCGTCAGACATTCCACTACCCTCCATCGTCTCGGACATATTTAGAACATTTAATTTTTCGAATTAATCAGGTAGTTATAATCTTTCATAATGTAGGTAAATTGCTTTATCATGTGCAAAGCCTGGTGGTAGCTCATTTTCCGTTGAAGTGGTGTCGAATCTAATAATTCGTCTAAACTCCCATTAAGCTCATTGGTTTTTTCTTTGAAAAAATCAGAAGTACGTGGCTTACAATTATCCATAAGAGAGTTTGATTTCACGACAAGTCACCAGCTTAACTCAAGGGAGGTACGAACATTGCCCCATTCAGTGTTTTTCTCTATATCTGCTGGTCAGGCTTATATGAAGCCGCTATTTATCTATTCTGCGAATACCATGACACCGAATTTTGCTACTTGTGCTGTTGCCCGGAGCCTTTTTATATCAATGATGTTTTGGATGAAAACACAGTGCTAAAAAAATAATTTCGATTTCTCGAGTGGCTGCTTTATCAATGCAAAATACTTTGAGGAAAGATTTGTTTTTTAAGCCTGATATTGAAGCAACGTGGTACCAACAATGAGTTATGATACCGAGCCTGTTGAGGCTACCGTCGCAGAACTGCGACCATTTATGAAAAGTTTGAACATCACGTTCAAAGTCGTTGAAAAAGGCGAGGAACGGGAAGTTACCTCTCGCAAAGACGGTGAAACCCATAGAGTCGTTGATGCAACCGCAGGGGATGCCACTGGGGTAGTGCTGATTTCTCTTTGGGACGATATGATCGACACTATCGAGCAAGACAAAACCTACAGATTAGAAAAAGGCTATACTAGTCTTTTCCAAGGTCATCTTCGATTAAATATTGGCCGATATGGTGAGATCAAAGAAGCTGATGATGCAATCGACGATGTAGACACTGAAAACGATATGTCTGCAGCTGAACATGAACAACCCCGATATCGTCGACGAAGCTATGGGGGGCGCGGTGGCGGATATCGCCGTGAGGGCGGCGGACGCGACCGAGGTCGACGTCGTTACTAACCTCTATACCAATACTTTCACATCCTTCACGCCACACGATTGGCGTGAGGGCACCTTTCTTTTCTTTTTAGCTTTTCAAAATGGATGCAATTCTCTCTAAGAGTTCATCGGGTTGGCTCTCAGCAAGAAACAATTCAATTCCGGACTCTTCGGATCGTGTTCCACTTTTTTGAAAACATAACCGATCAAAGTAAAACTTGCAAGCGCGCTCATCATGCGAACTCACGGTGGTTTTGATTACAGTAATTTTGTGCGCTTGACAATATTCTGCAAGCTGGCGAAGCAATTGCGTGCCGGTACCTTGCTGAGGTGGGACGGCACAGATAAATCGAACAGTCACATCTTCCGGATTATGATAGAAGTCAATGAGCCCAATAATGGCCTCATCAGTTTTAGCTAGCCAAATTTGGCGGTTACTTGGTTGACGAAGAAAAATCTGTAAATGAATATATAACGATTCAGTAAGGTTCTCCAAAGACTCAGTGGATCCTGGTGGGATTTCCATTAGCAACCCCTGCGCATATACTTTGGAGGCTTTTGCTAGAGTCTGATGGGATAAATCAATGATTTGCCAACGTCTTCTTCTTGATATGAGCAACACCTCTATAGGGAAAACGCATGAAACGGCCATTATTCTCCTCGTGAATATCTACTTTAATAGTCAATGCATTAAAATGACTTAATCTTTACAACAGAATTCACTCACAAACGCTTGTTTATAACGCATATATTGAAAGTGTGGTAACAGTGCCAATTGATCGAACCTTCAAAACCTCTTATGCAGTGAAGGAGATTCACCACGGTCATACTGTTTGGTCTTGTCCAGAAGCCCGTTTTGGTATTCACGGAACTCGTGTTGCAGTGGATTTCGATGAATGCACAGGCTGCTTGAAATGCATCACTGTGTGCCCCGAAAACGTCTTTCTTGAATTGGAGGTCCAATCAGGTCAAGTTAAAGCTGATCCCATACGAGAAGGAATCTGTTTGGAATGTTTAGCCTGTGAATTAGTTTGCCCGGTGGAAGCCATTTTTATTACTCGTGAGCCTTCTGAGGCTGACACCTTAAGGGCTTTATTAGATTAGAGATAATAAACACAATGTCCTATTGTTGGTTAAAATGGGTGACAGTTAGATGTTTGATATCCTACTCACAGAGAGTGAAAGACAAATCCGTGATGAAGTCCGGTCCTTTGTCCGCGATAAGATCGATCCCGATTTAATTATCCGAATGGATGGTAACGATCAAGAATATCCGTACGACTTTGTGAAAGCGGCCACTAGTGCCAATATTATCGGGCTTCGGTTCCCGAAACAGTATGGTGGACGTGGCTTAAATTGGGTCTCGGAAATGGCTGCAATCGAGGAAGTTGGTGTTTTGGGCATCGCATTAGGATGTGCGTATTCTTTACCAAGTATAGTCGGCGAAGCTATTGACAAATTTGGAACTGACCATCAGAAAAAAGCATATCTCAAACCTACCCTGCAAGGTGAAAAAATATGTGGAGAAGGCCTTACCGAACCGAGGGGTGGGTCTGATTTCTTCGGTACAATAACTTCGGCACAGGTTCGTGGAAACCATTACGTTATCACTGGTGAGAAACGGTTCATCGCCGGAGGAATTGGCGCTGACTATTTCTTGATCTATGCAAAAACAGATCCCAAAGCCCCTCCACACGCATCCCTGAGTGCATTTCTTGTCGATCGTGATATGGGCGTTACTGTTGACGAACACTACGGCTTAATGGGGTGTCGCGGCATGGGTGCGGCCCGAATAGTAATGAACGAGGTTGAGGTTCCAAAGGAAAACCTCATAGGTCCCTTAAATAGGGCTTCTGAAGTTTTTAATACAATGATGGTTCCTGAACGATTAACTTCTGCCGCGGGTGCAATCGGGATGGGACGTGCAGCATTGGAACTTGCTATTCGTTATGCTGCACGACGTGAAGCCTTTGGTAAAGCAATTAGCCGCTATGAAGGTATCAATTTTAAAATCGCCGACTGTGCTACTGGGCTAGACGCGGCACGTGGGCTCGTATATCGTGCCGCACGACTTGCAGATGCGGGCCTTCCAAGTCGGAAAGCGGTTTCCCAAGCCAAACTCTTTGCCACCGATGCCTGTTTTCAAACAGTGTCCGAATCCATGCAGATTCTAGGTGGTATTGGATATACTGATGTCTATCCCATCGAACGGCTATTTCGAGATGCTCGTTTGGCAACAATTTGGACTGGGAGTAACGAAATTATGCGCCTTATTATTCAGAGCGATGTTTTCAAGGAGGTTATGAAAGAATCGCGCTCATTGAAGCGGGATGTTGAGCTAGATACTCCGGGGGCTTCTAAAACTGTCGAAAAGGTGTACCGTGCTGATCCGGATCAATACCGCAAACAGTCCGATTAACCCGTTTTCTCAGATTTTTCATGTGGGGCGTCTTGGAGAATTGTTTGGGAAGTAATGATGATTGGGCGCTGTTCCGTTAAGCCAATCACTACCTTTTTTCGTCCTTCGTTGAGCAGCCGCCACACAGTTCCACGAGAAACCCCCATTTTCTCACCGGCTTCTTCTTGGCTTAACCCCATTTGATCAACTAATCGCATTGTCTCTAATTCAGCGAAATTAATCTCAACTGGAATTGCGTTTTTCAGGGTGCTGGGTGTGAATCGTGTGGTCGTCGGTATTTGGTCTAGCATTATTGGTTTTGGGGGACGTCCTCGGCCACCCCAGCCACGTCTATGTCTCATGATTTTTCAGTTGGCATTGCTTGTTCGGTGCATTTATATATTTCTGTGCATTATCACAAAATAGATTTGTGCATAAGCACAAAAATACAATGAGGTGATACAAATATGTGGCGACGAAGCGGTCGTGGTGGAGGTCGGGGTCGAAACCAAGGGCCTTGGCCTGGACAAGGACCTTTTTCGCACCTTCCCCCGTGGCAACGCCCCGGATGGTTGTATGGTCCTGGTAGTTGCTGGTATTTCTATCAACAAGGTGAAAATGCACTCCAAAATCAAGAATCTCCCATCCCTCCTCCCCTATATCCAAGATTACAATTCTGTACAGAATGCAACGCTCTAGTAGCCCCCAACGCAAACTATTGTGCTCAATGCGGAAGGAAGGTCGAAACACCATTCAGGGATAATCTAAAGTAAATCCAGCTTTTTCGCGGAACCCCTAAGTTTGTTCGATTAAGCCTAATTGCTGTTCAACGGTGTTCCAAATGGTTTTGAGGTTCTTTGATATAGTACAAGATGGTGCAAAATCGATAATAGACTGACCTGCGACAACCGCTTTGTACATAATTGGATCATAGGGTATTTCGCCAACTAAGGGAACGTTCTGTTGTTGACAATAAGTTCTGATTTTTTTAGATCTATGTAAATTCAAGTCCGCTTTGTTAATGATTACCATTACCGGGAGCTTGAAATGATGAAACAACTCAAGAACTCGTTCCATGTCATGAATAGCAGCTTTTGTGGGTTCTGTAATAACCAAACCCGCCGTGGCGCCTTTTATTGCGGAAATTGCTGAACAAGCAATTCCTGGTGAACCATCGACAAAGATCAAGTTCTTACCATGCATTTTTGCCAGTTCAGCAGCAAGCTCACGAACACGGGTGACAAGTTTCCCCGAATTACTCTCTCCTGCTAATAAAAGAGCATGTGCCATTGGACCGTACTCAGTGTCCGAAGTATACACATATCCGGAAAGTCGCTCTTGCATGTGAATTGCATTATAGGGACAACTAACATAACAAACACCACATCCTTCACATAGGACGGGGTGCACCTCATAATCAGTTGAAATTGCTTCAAAGCGACAGGCTGTTTCACAAACTCCACACGCTTTACACAGCGTTGAGTCAATAATTGCTATCTTTGACGCAATAAATTCCTCTGCTTTTTGGATTTTCGGACGAAGAAGAAGATGTAGGTTTGGTGCATCCACATCGCAATCTGCAATAACTGGGTTCCGGGCAATAGCAACTAATGCAGCTGTGATAGATGTTTTTCCTGTTCCTCCTTTTCCACTAACTACGACTAGCTCTCTCATGGCGGAATTCTCCTAAAAATTTCTTGAAAAAGATTAGCAAATCGGATTTGCCATTCCGGCATTTCTAATACAAAGGGAATTCCCTCCGAAAAGAGCTCAGCAATCTTTCGGCTATGAGGGATTTCTAATAAAATGGGTAATCTCTCACTTTCACAATACGAGTAAACCTGTCGATCACCTACGTCTGAACGGTTGATAATGACACCTATAGGAATCTCAAGTTGGCGAACAGTGTCTACAGCGAGCTGCAAATCATGTAAACCGAAAGGCGTGGGCTCGGTCACTAAAAGACAGTAGTCTGCCCCAAAAACTGACTCCACCATAGGGCAGGAAACGCCTGGAGGGCAGTCAATTATTATAGCGGTTTCGTTCGCAATCTTTGCTTGATTCTTAACTGCCTTTATAATAGGAACCATTAGGGCTTCGCCCACGTCAAGATTGCCATAAGCAACCTCAATATTCTTCTGGGCGAGTCCTAGATGTATCTTGCCTATCGAGCGTTTTCCTTCCGAAATGGCTTGATTTGGGCAAGCTAAAATACACCCACCACACCCATAACACAACTCAGGAAAGAACCGGATTCCCTCTTTACCCGCGAAGATTGCATGGTTCGGACAAAATTCTGCACAATGTCTTTGCTGGGTACACTTTTCTTCATCGAAATAGGGAACCATGGTATACACAGGCATAACCTGTTCATTTGTCAATTGAAGCAGCGTATGCACATTGGGTTCATCAACATCGCAGTCTAATAGTTGAACTGGGCTTGGTGCTGATAGTGCTAGGTTCACAGCCACTGAAGTTTTTCCAGTGCCACCTTTTCCACTGGCAATGGCAACTTTCACTCTTCTACACCTAATTATGATACTAACTATTCAGTTTACTACTTATGCCGGGCTTCACGACACCCCTCTGTGAGCTCTTTCAGCTCATTTTGGATATACGCGGTGATAACATCTTCAAGGGTATCAGCAGTCGCCTGCATCACTGCCACTCTCTCCGATTGAAATCTTCTCATAGCTCGAGGTCCCATTCCATATGTAATTACTGCTTGGGGTGCAAATCCTAGAATGATGTCTGGAGGGTGTCCTTGTCCTCCAAAATGCTCACTACGATTCGGTTGAAATACGATATTTTCAACAAGCCCATTCTCTTTGATTTTTACAACTGCGAAAAAGGGAGCACGTCCAAAATGTGGCGATAACCGACTGGTTTTACCAGATTCATCCAATACAGGGATAACGATGCGTTCAACCATACCATTTCCTCCATTTGATAGTCGGCGTTAACCTTGTCCTCGTCCTCTTCCACGTCCCCCGCCACGTCCTCCACCACGCCCCATGCCAGCATGGGCTGGTGTCGTTGGGAAAGTTACTTCGGTCAACTGACCTGCTTTAAATTGTGCAAGGGCGTTCCGAACAGTTCCCAAAACGCCAATGAACATTGCCACATTTCCAGCACTCAATGCGTTGTAAGCGTTCGGTCCTACCTGCCCGGTCAGCACTGTTGATGCGCCTTGGTCAATAATTAATTGTGCAGCTTGAATGCCTGCACCCCCACTTGCCATGGCTCCAGGATTAGGTATAGTGCTGAACTGCATTGAGTCTGGATCAACGAAGATAAAATTAGCACAGCGGCCAAACCGACTATCAACTGGTGCATCAAGAGTGGGTCCTTGCGCGGTTATACAAATTTTCATATTTCTTCTTCCTCTTTTGCTTCAACTTCTGAAGGTGCCAACCGACGCAGATAATGACTTCCACAATGAGGACAAGTTTCTGGACGCCCTGTTCCATATGGCTCGCTCCATTGCTCTTGACATGTGAAACATCGAAACCATCGTACTGAAGGTAGATCATAGGGCCCGCCTTCAATGCGTAAAGCCTTTCCGTTGACTAACGCATCTGCAACCTTTGCATGGGCTGATTTTAGAATGCGGTGGAGTGTGGGTTGTGAGACCTTGAGTTTTTGGGCTGCTTCTTTTTGGGGAAGTCCAAGGAAATCCTTCACTCGAAGAGCTTCAAACTCGTCAACATTGAGTACTACTTCTGCTATTGTTCCGATGGGAATACCCCGCGGCTTGTAATAGCTAATGTTGGGTTCTGCGCGGACAAATCGACGTTTATATGGTCTTGGCACATTATGAATATATATTCATAATTAATTTAAATCTTTCCATTTTCCACACCACCAGCAGCAAATAAGAAGCTGAACAACTCTACTTTTCTTACTATCTCAAATCTCAGAGGCGTAAAATTTTGACGATTTCAGGTGGAGAATTACTTGCCAAATGCTTAGCAAACGAACATGTGCCCTATATTTTTGGAATCATTGGGGACCGGTGGAATTCTTTCTTTGATGTTTTAGCACGAAAAGGTGAAAGTTTAGGAATAACCTTTATCACTGCACGTCATGAAGCTGCAGCAGCTCATATGGCTGATGCCTTCGCTCGAACTACTGGAAAACCAGGGGTTTGTTTAGGTACTGTAGGACCTGGTGCAGCAAACCTCGTTGGGGGCGT
>JBHLSA010000033.1:0-12081 GCA_048882025.1 Candidatus Thorarchaeota archaeon
TGTATGCTTAAAACATGCTTTTCGGGCGTCGGAGTAATCGTTGCCATTATTCCTTTCATTGTAGGCATACCAGTACTATCTGTATCTCCACCAATGAGGCAATTTGCCCAAGGACCATACGGAATGAATCCGATTCCTTCGCTTGGCCGTGGTGCTAATTCCGCTCGAAGTACTACACTTCCATATTCTGTAGTCACTGTCACAATATCACCCGGTTCAATCTTCAATTTTTCTAAATCCTTTGGGTCAAGCCGAATTTGGGTTGTCGCTTCAAAATATATGTTACTGAGTTTCCCTGCTTCCAAACCCACACCCTGTCGACGAGTCCGACCAGTTAATAACACAACTTCCAAGCTAGGCAAGGGGTATTCACTCCACAAGTACTTGCACCCGTAAACTGATAACCACTAATAAATCTCTTGCTGAAGTACCGCAGTCATCAATCATTAGATTATAAATCATGTAGAGGGAATGCGAATAATCCACCCTTGAGTTGTTTGTGTACCCACAGTCACCTGGTTGCGCATGACATTCCCCTCTACATCACGAACTACCTCCGCTGTTCCACGAATTCGAACTCGATCACCTTTATGAAAGACTGTGGAAAAGACTCCCTCAAAAACCACAATTTCTGTAAGCGCTGGTAGCTCTGCGTCTCCTTCTTCAATTGTAATATTGCCTACAAGATAGCGTGATGGAACGAAAAGGTTGTCTTCGTCTCCCATAATCGTAGCTGTAATTTCAATGGTTCCTTTTGCCGAAAAAAGTTCTAGACCATAATCTTGGAAAATCTCTGCATCAGTTCGAATGGGGTGAATTGAAAAAGGAGTTTTATCAAATCGTCCACGTTGCCAGTAAGACCAGGCAATCTGTTCACGATACCTTTCAGGAATACCTAAATTTTTTACCTGTCTTAATTGCCATGCCATAATTTCATCTGGCGAATAGGGCTGGATACTGCTTTCTCCAAATAAATCATCCATGGCATCACGAATTTTTCTCACATTTTCTCGTCCATATACAAGAATGTCAATATCGGAAAACATGGGATTATGAATTGTTAATAGAAGTGAGCCCGTTATCCCAAAGCTACTTGTTGGCACACCACTTGTATTGGAAAGGATCTCTACTAATGCTCGTGTTTTTGATTCCAATGGATCTTGTGGATCTTTAATAATTTCAACCATTCGTACTTCAGGTAAGTAATATGCAATGATATTCTCCCAGGGAACTAAAGGTAATTCAATCCCGCGGATACGATCAAAAGATACATATTCCGGATGATATTCCTTGAGCCAATTACTACTGGATTTCACTTCTGCAGCACTATATACTTGCATCATTCGACGGTAACGCACACCTTGTCGTTCCCAACGACCTTCCGGGTCTGGTCGGTATTTCAAATAAGCGGTATACGCGTTAGGTGGGTGCGAATATCCAACAACTGTAAAAAACAACCCCTCTTTTGTTTCTACGAAATCCTTGTCCTTCGGGCGTCGTGACACCTCAGGCTTCACCAACATTATACCCTAGAGAAGACCACTTGGTAATAATATATCCGTTGGCTGGTCACCTAAAACAAACCGTGTCCAATGTTCTTCTTCCTGCCAAACTTCTTCTACCATACCCTGAACAATGACTTCTTCCCCCTGTTTCACCTGTTCTGCAAACCGCCCTCGAAAACTAACAATCTCACGTAAATCTTCGACTTTTTTTCCTTTGATCAATTTAACGTCCTCAATTAAATAACGGCAAGGTGTAAAGAGCCCTTCACGGTCATCCGTTATTGTACACTGTACTCGGGTTTGACCTATCGGACGATAAGTTCTATCACCATAATGTTCTTTAACCTCATCCCATCCCAAGACGGCACGTATGAAGTAATGGTGGCCACCAAAAATTCCATGCATCGATTTTAATCCATCTATTAACAACATCTTTTCCATAGGTATGCCAGTTCCACTCCAACGGAGATTATAGACTGGTGCGTATGTATCTAACCGATATCTCGAAATTCCCTCTTCAGGCACAAGATGTGCCCTACGCAATGCTAACTGGACTGCTCGCGCTTCTCGTCGACCATAAACAATCAAGTCAATGTCAGAAGTCGGACCATGCAAATCAACTTGTATACTTCCGGAGATTCCCAGCGCATCTGTGGATATTCGTGCGGCTTCTTCGATAGTTTTAGCAAACGTAATGACATCTTGTTGGAGTGAATCCCTCTCTTCCTTTTTCCTGAGAATCGTTAGGCTCTCTTTAGGTTCATATATCCGCTGAATAAAGGAATGTGGAATTCCTTGCAACTCCCGGCCTAATACTTCATCATAATAGAGATAATGGGGATAATGTTGCCTAAGTAGGTCAAAGCGCTCTGCTAAATGGTAGACCTTATCATATCTTTGTTTATCACGTATTCGCTTTCCGCTGGGTGAAGGATAATACCGTAGAAACGCAATCACTCTACCCGGGGGATGAAGCAATCCCTTAACATCAAAAATAAGACCTTCTTTAGTCTCGATAAAATCGCCTTCACGAACCAAATTACTAGATTTAATATAAACCACCACAGAATGATAGAAGGACCCATAGAATGGATACCCTTAGAGAAAATACTTTCGTCAAAACCAAATCAATAAACCAGGCCAAGTGAAGGAATGGAAAATTCCTCTTCTGACCAATTCCAATACGAACCATTCCATTTGTCTGCTAGCTGGGCTGGGTCTGTGGAGCCTATGTTCTTAAACTGCTGCAATTGCCAAACTTCTCTCACCCCGTCTCCATCACGAGTAAGTGATAAAAGATTTAAAATTGATCCCAGACTGCGTGAAGGAACACTAACATTGACGACGCACCCAATATTCGATACTGAGGCAAATGCCAGTGGCATTTGAGCAACAGCCACAACAAATTGTTCCGCAAAATGTGGCTCGCATTCAATTGCAAAGGTTATAAAGAAGGGTAATTGGGGTGTGCTGAAAACGAAGTATGGTTCCATTGTTCGTTCTTTAATTAGGCGGTTCTTTCGGGTTGAGACAGTTGTTCTTGGAACATCAATTCCAAAAGCTGTAAGTCTTTGTTGTATTTTCTTCATTGGAGCTCGTCCATCTCCAACTAGAAAAGAAGCTAAAAAGTAATCCAGCTTATCAAAAGGTCGAGCGAGTGTGTTAGATAAACCTCGTGGTTTGGGAAGTATGTTCCAATTTTCTCGAACGAAGTTCAAAAGACCTAATGAAGTTACGTCGCCTTCAATGAGCCAAGTGCTAGTATCATAATCAAAGTGATCAAAGCAAATTGACTGGTAATATTGTCTAATTTCATGAATCTGACTGACTTCAAAGAAATTCTCTGTTAAGGATTGTAATTGCTCCTGAAAAAGTTGAATTGGTTTACCTTGATCAGGAATTCTAAAACCTGCAAAACCTCGTTGAAAGGTAGTGTCAAAAACAGCTGAGGTTAAGTATGTTGACATGTCATGTCTGAAGATTTGCTGAAGGCGTTGGGATGAATCCACCCCATTTGTTATAAAGAATAACCCATAATGCCGTAATTTAAATCGGCCCCAGTCTATTAAATTCGCAAAACGTAAACCAATTTTCTCTTCTAGCACATGAATGTCCTTCCGTAAAGTAGGAAGACTAATTCCCAATTCTTTAGCCATAGTCGTCTGTGGTGTGTTTGGACGCTGATAGAGTAAACTAAGCAACCGGATTTCTCTCGCAGTAATCCGATCTACCTCATCCAAAACAAGACCGTATAATAGATCTCTAGTAATTTTTTCGTAGGATGTTATATTAAATCGGAGAATGACTTTCAATCGACGAAATAACGAATTATATACTCTTTCTCGAGGTGGTAATCCTAACCCAGCAAAAAGCTTGTGTGACGCAATCCTGTAATCTTCTTCACTGAGTGGTAATCCTTCAACACGTTTTGCATATACTCGCAAGTTATCCAATAATTTGTTGATTTCAAAAAGTTCTTCGCTTGGACGCATTGTTTCCTGTATATTGTGCTTTAAGGTGGAGAGTAATGAAACAACTTCACCATCAGATTGCACGCGCGCCACACCATCGTCAGAAAGAAAGAATCTTCAATAAAAAGTTTCCTTTTGACGAAATATCAGAAATAATCGTGAGGACTCAATTCCCATTTCTAAGAAAACATTGCCATCTACCAGTTTAAAGTTTAAACTAAGCTTATCATGAGTTTATTAGCCAAAATAGCTTTTTTGTCAGCTCCGTTACCTGCTCTATGAACCCCCATATAAAGGCTATTGCACATTGTTTGTATTAGATTCCAGCAAACACACTCGCAAGGGAAAAACAACACGGATGTGAAAAGCGAACGATGGTCCCACAAAACATGAACCCTTATCCGTTCTAAAAACGGGTTAACTGAGTTTTGGCTTGCTCAGTAGTTCATTGATTTTTGCGGCATCGTTTTCATGTTCTGTTTTTCCCAGTTGTGTTAAGAAAGGTGGAGAAAAAGTGGCTACAGAACTGATGGAAGAAACCCAGCGAATAATTGGTGTCGAGAGGGTTTATCCAATTGACATCGATATAACCCCAAAGACCGGGGATGAAAACCTCCGAGAAATCGGAGCGATAGGTAGCTTGCTATTAGAATTAGTAAGAGATACCTGTGGCCTAAACGGCCGGATCACTGTGGAGGCAACTCCTGGTGGCGTCCGTGTCCGTGTTGAGCCAAATGGTCAAGAAGTCTCAATCGTCGCCAGCATCGGGGGTGCGTAGAATGGCGACCCTGAGGGGAATTGCCGTGACCACAGGGACAGATGACACAAGCGACCAGATAGTGCGGCTAGCCCGTTCCTATTTACGATCGCAAAACGTCACGGACAACTTTGACCAACTTGAGAAGGTTGCAATGAACGACGTGTTCCGCCTCCTGGAACGCCTATCTCAGCAAATTGACCGAATGGAATTGCGTCGACTCTATGACCTTCTAACAGAGCTCGTCGTCGTCCGTGAGAATCATCTTCTCACACAAAAGGCATCGCACGAGGCTCGGCTCTTAACGGCTATCAAGCATACCGGTCGATTGGGAAAATTCGTTAGCCTTGTCCTCGATGAAGCCACTTAACCAGTCATAGGCTCTGTCTTGGTGTGACTCGCCTGCGCCAAGACAGAGTTCGACTGGCTTTGAATGGTAACGTCAGGATGTGGTGTGGAAAACAACCAGCGGGAAATTGACCAAGAAGGGCTTTGGGGGCCTACTGTATTATTACCCAAACTGTTGGGGTTTCTTCCTCCTACTGGTTAACTCCACTCGAATGAAATCATTTATTTAAGGAATTGCCAAAACTCTTTAGGCTCCTCATTTTCTTCAATGACAATAATTTCTTGCTGTCCTGTTCGCTCCGCATCATAACCTTCGGCGATACGCATACCCTCCCATCGTTCAAATGCTGTAGCCTCTTGCCCCCGCCAAATGAAAATTTTCTTAAACGTATCAAGCAGGAAGACATCATCTGATACTAGAGAATCTTTAGAACGTTCAACTTCGTAGAATAATTTAACACCATCTTCGATGTGAACACGGAAGAGTTTGAATTCATGCTGTTTGAGAGATACACGTTTTAGAATTCCCTCAGTATCCTGTTCAGTAATTATTATATTTCCCTTAAAGAGCTTGAGAAACTCTTCAGGCTCATCCCCTTCACTCACGCTTACGAGCTTAGCTGCTCCTTTTCGGTCCTGATCCTTCCAAACTGAGGTGATGGCTCCAATGAATTTCTCATCCGGTGAAGACTTTTTACCTAACCATATGTAAATTATAAATCCAGTATCGATGAGGTATACATCTCCAGTGCCGAATTCGTTAATTCGGCTTATGGGAACACGGACAAGTTGACCCTTTTGAACATGGTATTTGATAAATGTTTGATCCATCTGTTCCACACCTGTTCGGGTGATAAATTCTCGTTAGGGAAACGAATGATATGACGCTGCAGTGGTTCTTGTCTTTATAAGTTTCCAATCAACATTGTTCCGTTAGTCGGCACACTCTTAAGCGGGTATAACGGATTGCCGAACGATCCAAGCAATGCCCGCCAATAATGCAAAGCCATCATTATCTTATTCTGTGAGTCCATTACCAGGTCTTGGCATTATCCAAGAAGGAGATGATGTAGGTTTACGGATTTGTGAAGCCAGCCGACTCAGTGGTGGCTTGCTAATGAATGGTGATATTCTCGTAATTGCTCAGACTATTATTTCACGGGCTGAAGGACGTCTTATCGATCTCTCAACAATAAAGCCTTCTCCAGAGGCAATACACTTAGCACAAAAAATTGGCAAGCGTCCAGAATTAGTTGAAGTGATTTTACAAGCTTCACAACGGGTAGTTCGCGCTGAACAAGGCCATCTGATTGTCGAGACCCCGCATGGTTTTGTCTGTGCCAATGCTGGAGTTGACTCATCGAATGTGCCTGATGCGGATTGTGTTACCCTTCTTCCTGAGGATCCAGACGCTTCCGCTGCAGTTATTCGGCAGACAATTTTTCGTCAGTGTGGTGTTGAAGTTGCTGTGATCATTTCTGACACCCATGGTCGGCCTTTCCGTGAAGGCGCAATCAATGTGGCAATTGGTGTTGCTGGGTTAGTCGCACTGAAAAATTACATTGGATTTACTGACTTATTTGGATATGAGCTTAGAAGCACTAAAATAGCCATTGCTGATGAGCTAGCTTCTGCTGCGGAATTACTAATGGGTGAAGCAGACGAAGGGAATGCAGTTATCATAATTCGTGGTTATCAATATGACCGAGCTGATGGGTCTGCACAATTACTTATCCGAGATCCTAACCGCGATATCTTTCGAAGGTGAATAATATTGGGGGAACTGATAAAACGTGTAGGTGTGGCTTCGGCTGAACCGGAGGGCTGGGAAACAAGCCGCGTCATTGCAGAAATTCACCAACGTGAAGTTGAATGTGTTGTCTTCGATGTGACTGAAACCGTGGTTCGTGTTGGAGATAAACGATCCCGCGTTCAATTCAACAAAGAAGATTTAACTACCCTTGATGGTGTTTTTACTCGGGCAGTTCCTGGTGGGTCCTTAGAGCAGGTCATCCTTAGAATGGATACACTTCATTGTCTTGAGCGATTAGGCATCCCTTTCATGAATCGACCTCATGCCATTGAGAAAGCTGTTGATAAGTACTATACACTCCGATTACTTGAATTAGCAGGCATTCCTGTTCCACGAACAACAGTAACACAGAATACTAGGGATGCCCTTCGGGCATTCCGGCGCTACAAGGATGTGATCGTTAAACCTTTATTCGGGTCAGGAGGTGTAGGAATGACCCGAGTTTCTGATTATGAAATTGCTCGCCGAGTTTTCCGGTCTCTCGAAGCAAACCGTTATGTGATGTATGTTCAAGAATTTCTTGAGCATCACAATCGGGATTATCGCGTCTTTGTAATTGGAGGCAAAGCAGTCGCAGCCATGTGCCGTGAAGCAGATAATTGGAAAACAACAATTCGCCAAGGTGCTATTGCTAAACCCTGCCCACTGACACCTGAATTGTCCAAACTTGGGGTTCAGTGTGCGAATGTCATTGGTCTTGAATATACAGGCGTAGACATTCTCGATACCGGTCAAGGATTGGTGGTGACTGAAGTGAACAGTAGTAGTGGTTGGCAAGGGCTTCAACAAGTTACTGATCTAAATATTGCTCAGCTACTTGTGGAGCACTTCTTCGAAGTAATCAAACGAGCTCCGAAATGAGATTCAGTTAAATGTCACCTTCTTGAAGATTCCATCGTTGTCGATTTTCATCCCACCGAGTAGCCGTTTGCGTTAGCATTTGTGGGCTATAAGACGGTTCGTAGCGAAAGAGTGTTACTTTTGAAACTCCTTCTTCTTCGCTAATCATTCGAAGTAATAGTCCAATAAGGGATGCACATCGGCTTGGACGTTGAAATGTAAAGAAAAGACCGATATTCGATGTTACAAGATAGCAGTAAGGAAGAATTGTGGTAATGAGTCGGATTTTTTCACGGGCTTCGGGTGTACACACGATGCTATATTGAACCAGCTCTTCCAATCCAGGAATATCAAACCAAACAGTAGGAAAATATACCCCTGCGTTCCATAACTTCTGCTCGCGATTCCATATTGTTTTTCTTGCTAAAGAATAGCCATGTGATTCCAACACTTTTTGACGAGTTTCATTCTGTTTCTTTTGACCAAACATGTGGGGTGTTTGAGCGATAAGAAAATCGATTCTATCAAATGACATGGGGTTTGTAAAATATGCACCCTGCGGAGCTATGTGAACGGATTTCTTTTGTTGTGCAAATTCTAGTAATGCTTTAGAGATAGTTTCAGAACTAAGCAACCACTCTCCTGATGTTGGGTCATAACTGTCAAAAGATATTACGACATGACCTGAAATAACTCGAAAATGATTCACCTTCTCAAGAAATGTGTCCTGAAGCCAATTAATTCGTTCTGCGAGCATTTGATGGCCTCTCGGTTGGTCTGGAATCATAAACGTTAGATATCCAAGGCGATAATCATGGTCAAAGCATAAACGTCGAAAGAACAATGGTGGGGTTCCTCGAAAGAATTGTTCAAGTTCCTCTGAGGCATTAAGAGACTTTGTGTGAAAATCTATCTCAAATAATCCTAATTTAAACTTATGATAATCGATATTGTGAATTACAGCAAAAGAAAAATGGCGACGAATAGCTTCCAGTTCCTGTTTGATTATTTGTGAAGTGGTTGACAACTGTTGAGCAAGTTCAAATCGACGCATTAAGGGATTTTGATGAAGTTCAAGGATTATCCGAATTTGGCGAGCTGTAAGTTTTGATTTTGGTGTCGACACAGCGGTTGAGGCAATAGTACTTATGATTCGTTGAACATCAAGTAACTGATATCGGGCAATAATCATTATGCGGTTTTTTAATCCGGCTGCAGTTCCTCGTCCTTTAGTCAGGGTGTTGTGTGCAAACTGAGGGTGTGGTGGATATTTGATGTCGTCCTCAGAGAGCGCAAGGCCATCCACTCGTTTAATAAAGAGTAATACATTGGTCAAGAACAGTTCAAGATTTGCCAGTTCTTCTGCAGGTTGAGCTCTTGTTAATATCTCGTGAACTAAGCGCTCTAATTTCGTAAATTCTTCTTGTACTAGTTTCGAATTTTTACTAGAGTTTCGTCGATTTTTACTCATTGATTCTTCCTCTCGATATGTCGCTTTAGATATCCCCTTCCTGAACATTCCATTTCTGCTTCTTTGTCTCCCATCGCGAATTGACATCAATGGCGATTGGAGAGATTATTCGCCATTGGTACCTTAGTAATTTCACATCCGAGATACCGGGTTCTCTGTGAATGAGACGAATAAGTTGGCCAGTCAATTCTGAAGTCCGTGCAGGGCGCTGGATGTTTAAGAGACATCCTCTATCGGTATGAAAGAACTGAATATAGGGTAGAAAAACCAAAATCCCTTGAATCGAAATACACGCTTCTGGTGAGCAAGAAATGATGAACGACAGTTGGTCATCAAAACCAGGTATTTTTAGGTCCACGAGGGGAAAGCTAACTCTCTTTTCACGCAGTTGTTTCTGTCGTTTCCAAATCGTTTTCCTGGAAAGCTCAATGCCATGATGGCTAAGTATTTTCTGTTTGAATTTTATAGTTCCATATAATCCAGTATTATAGAGAAAGTGTGCCAGGATGAAATCTGTACGATCAAATGTTATCGGTTCTTCAAAGACAAATCCCTTGGGTGATGGTAAGGTTATAAGGTGCTGTTTAACAAAAGAGAAAGGGGCTTCTGATATTATTCCTGGTTCCAAGGAAAAGGCATTAAATTCTGGGTCATAAGTAGCAAATGATAATGAATATTGGAACCCTTGAACTTGGATGACTTGGTGTTCAGTAAAGAACTCATTTTGGAGCCATTGAACTCGTTTTTCAAATAATTTGTGACCTTCAGTTTGGTTCGGGTATCTAAATAAAATAGCGCCTTTTTGCATATCGCGGTCTAATTGGAATAATCGGAAAAATCCGAAGCGGGTGCGGAAGAACTCTTCAAGTCGTTTTGAATGCTCATACGATTTAGACTGGAAAAGGATGACTGCGTCAAGCAAATTAAATTTTCCTGGATCAACTAAGGTAATAACCTCGAATCCAAAATTTTTTTGTAATTCTTTGATTTCGTTCGAGATTGTTCTGGGAGATGATTCAGTAATCTTTGCTAATTGATATTTCGGAATGATGGGGTTTTCATAGAGTTCATGAAGAATTTGGGCTTGCCTTGCACTTAATTTCGGGATTTTGGTTGTTGGATATTCAAACTCCAAAATGTCTAGTATCAGCTGGCTCTTCCCAAGTTTATAATTGTCAATGAAGCGCAATCGAGAGAGCAAAATTTCAGCGGCTTCCTTTCCTCCATGGTGCTTAAAATGAGCAAACATGGGGTGTGGTGGATATAGTTTTTCCTCATCTGTTAGTGGCGCATTTTGCATCCTCTTGATGAAGAGAACTACATTTCTTAAAAATGAGGATAAGTGGCTGCGATCTTTTGGATTCAGGCGTTTCAGGATCTGCTCTTCAAGTGTTTCAAGCTCTTTTACGATAGCATTTGACAAGTGCTAACCTCAAAACTATGTATATTCATTATTTGGGAGAATTGGTGATAGCGACTTTTATGTCGCTTACCTCCTTTTTAGTGTTATTTTTTCCATCATTATGAAAATAAAATTTAAAATCAGGGTTTTTAAACCGATTTTCTAAGACTTCGTGCCACATAAAACGGTTTATTCTCAAAAAAATGTCAATTAATTTGTAAAATAACATTTGGGGGCTTTAAAAGCTGCATTTTGAGTACTTTTAGGCGTTTAGGCGAATATTAGAATGAATTGGAGGGGAGTCCATCGCAATATCTAGGCTAATTCATAGAAGTTCAAATTTTATAATTATGCTGTGTCTGACCCTTTATTTCATTATAGAATTAACGTCAAATTTGCTAAAGAAAAAGTTGGTTTATCAGTAACTTTAAGTTCTGAAATGAGTTCAAGCGGCGTTGACAGCGACATTCGAAAATTGAGTGGATGAACAGTGCAAACGGTAAGCGTCGCAATTCTCGCTGGAGGTAAAAGTGATCGTTTCAAGCAAACGAAAGCTCTCACCATGATAGCAGGTAAACCTCTATTTCAGCATGTAGTGAACGCCTGTGAAGCTTTCACAACTGAGATTATGATTATAGTCCATTCAGACACAGATCGTGAAGTGTTTTCAAAATACTTTCCTAAAAGACAGATATTTATCGACACAATTTCAGAAAGCCGCGGTCCATTGGTAGGTGCGTTAACTGCATTTCAGCATTCAAAGCATCCCTACACTCAGTTACTTCCCTGCGACTCTCCACTGATTCATCCTATGTTCCTTGAAATATTGTGGAGTATGGTTGAAAATCATAATGCTGCTGTTCCACGTTGGCCGAATGGATGGATTGAACCGTTGCATTCTGTCTATGCAACCGATATCGCAAAAGAGGTTGCGGCTGAATGCCTTCAGAATGACCAACCTCGAATGGCCTGCCTTATTGATACTCTTGGTAAAGTCATTTATCTTTCAACGATAGCTCTTGAACGCTTTGATCCAAAACTTCAAACCTTTACTAATGTGAACACTCCTAGTGATTTTCGGCGTATTGAACAGATGCTTAAGCGAAAATCTCATTTTAAGCGTTAAGGTCAATGATGTCCTGTTTCTAACTTTTTTTCTAATCCCCACGGTCGTTCAGGAAATCTACATCGAAGTCTATTTAGGTAATCCATAAGAGGATATACCCACTATTGAAATGGCGTGATTCCATGGAAGTTCGAGTTTTAGGCATCTGTGGCTCTCCGAAAAAAGAAAAATCTAGTTCTGAATTCCTTCTCTCCATAGCGCTAGAAGCCGCGCAGACAATTGAAGGAGTAAAAACTGAATTACTCAGGTTAGCAGATCAGGAAATTTTACCATGCACCGGCTGTGATAACTGCGTTCGTCAGAAGCCTTGTCCTGAAGACGCGCAAGATGATGTTCCCAAAATTCTTG
>JBHLSA010000034.1:0-11961 GCA_048882025.1 Candidatus Thorarchaeota archaeon
TTGGACGCGTTCATCCATATACTCATCAAGTTTACCGTCACGAATGAGCTTTACAATTTCTGGTTCGAGTGGCTCGACTTGAAGTTCAATTCTATTGAGTGACTCGGGACATTTGGTGCGAACACGGAAACCATGTGACATAGGTGATTCGTGGTACACAGTGATTGGAATGCCAATCTTGATATTAATTTCTTCAGCAATTCGCTTAGTCAGAATTTCAATTTGGAGGGGATCGATTCCGCTAAGAATGTATTCTCCACTATCTTCATCCTTTCGAAAAACAGCCGTAGGATCAGCCAAGACCCATTTTCGAACGACGTCACCTAATTTCGAGAGATCTTGGGGATTCTCTGGTTTAATGCTTCGACTTACAACTGGGTCTGACACATATCGAATCTTTTCAAAAGGCGGAAAGTCTTTATTTTCAATATGTACGAAAGTTTCACCGGCAGGTTGAATTTCAGGAAGTTCTAAGGCAAAGAGATTACCAGTAGGTACTTCCGGGACTGGAAGTAGGCTGTCGAGTTCTTGGACACCTAACCGTCGAATCCGGAGGGATCGTTTTGCATTGAGGAGATAAATCTCATCTCCTTCTCTTAAAGTTCCACTGAACACTCGCCCGATAAGTGTTGGTCTTTTAGTTCGTGGGTGAATGAAAATTTTTGTAATCATTCCTACGAGAGGGGCATTACGATCAACATGTAACATACCATATGCAGCTTGTAGTATAGGATCTTCTCCTGCGTCTGCTATGCCCTTAAAATCTTTAACTTCATCAATGCGTTCGCCCCATAGACGTTTCATTCGATAGGGGGCTGCTTGGTCAGGACTGGGAAGATGTGTAATAATAACTTCAAGTAATGCATCATCTAGCGGGAAGTTTTCTCGAAGCCATTTTATAGGTTCATCAGTATCTTTTCGTACGGCTTCATCATATTTTTCTATAATAAAACGTGCATTCTCAACACCTTTCTCTTGTAACATTGGAATCGTAAAAGCCCAACCATCTTTCGCAGAGCCAAAAATTACTCGACCATCAGCTGGATTTACTTGCCAACTTTTCTTGAATTGTTTGGGTGCCACAGCTTCAATCTGTTCATTTACTTCTTTGATTATAAGGCCAAAACGTTCAATGATCTTATCAGGTTTCAGCTTTAGTTCCTTAGTCAACCGGTCTACTTTATTGATAAATAACACGGGCTTTGTCCATTCGTTGCCAACAGCAAGGTGGATATTTGTTACAGTTTGAGTCATTACGCCTTCCAGGGCATCAACTAGCAAGACAGCACCATCACTGCCACGGAGAGCTCGACTTACTTCTCCTGTGAAGCTGATGTGCCCTGGCGTGTCGTTCAATTCCAAGAGGTAATCCTTATCTTGAAATTTATAATTGAGAAGTGCCACGCTGGTAAAGATGGTGATGCCGCGTTCTTGCTCTTCGTCATCGGTGTCAGTTTTTCTGGCTTGACCAGCATAACTGTCACTGAGAAGACCAGCACGTCGCATAAGGTAGTCACAAGCCGTGGACTTACCATGGTCAATATGTGCAACAATGCTGAATATACGGCGAAGATGCATAGGGTGCTCTTTCACCATTCTTTGGATTTCTTCAGGGCTTTTAACGCGGACCATAATTATTCAATCCATTCTAATTCAATTGTGGTGCATTCTCACATATTTAATGATGGCAAAAGCCTGTGCAGCACGCGTTCATGTGCACAATGTCTCTCGCGCTCTGAGGATGCAGAACTTGGGATTTCCCTAAAAGGATTGCGGTAAACCAACCCTGTAACTTGAAGAGCGCATAATTTTCGTGTCGTTTAAGATTAAACATTGAGACCTAATTTCTTGAAAATAGTTTCTCCTTCTTTTGTAACTTTATACTCAATCCCTTCACTGGTGATTTTTTGCACTAACCATCCAGCCTTGATACAATGTGTTAAGAATTCTTTACCTACATCTTCGAGAGTTACAATACGTTCTTCCGTGACAGGATATTCATCCTTGCTAACACTCTTTTCAACAATTTCGGCAATCGGTGTTCCATACCAATTGATGTGCTCAATGCGTTTTTTAAGTGATTCAGATGATTTTTTCCATAAATATGATTTGAATCGCTCTTTAGCATTTAATTGGACATCACCATCTACAAAGAACTTGAAATCTGATTGTCCTTTCAAAATTGGTGAAATATCTAAGCGAGTAATTGAATTTTGAGTGATATTGAGGGACTTTAGATTTTCTGCATGGCGAAGCGGTGTTAAATCAAGTTGAGTAAGTTTGTTATCCGTAAGCCAGAGCGCTTCAAGGTTAGGGCAATGCCATAGGGGTGTGAGATCAATATGGCTTAATTGGTTTTGGCTTATGTCCAATTCTTGGATAGCTTGGCAATGGTAAAGTGCCCGTAGATTTAATTGTCGTAAGCGGTTAGCCCTGAGATTTAGTGTTCGAAGGTGTTTACAATTCCAAAGAGGAGAAAGATCCAAATGGGCAAGATCATTACCTGAAATATCTAGTTCTTCGAGGCTAGTGCAATAGTATAGGGGAGTGAGGTCGATTTCTTCGATTTCATTTTCAGAAAGATCTAATTCTTTTAGGTTAATGCATTGCCATAATGGTCGCAGATCTAACTTGTTTAGAACATTATTAGCTAAATCTAATCGGTTTAGTTGTGTGCATTGTTTCAATGGGGTGAGGTTGAGACCGTCAAGACGGTTTTGGTGTAGTTCTAACGTTTGAAGGTTGGTGCACTTTGTTAGTGGAGTAAGGTCCAATTGTAATATTTGGTTTTCACCCAAATAGAGCTCTTGAAGCCCTTCACAATATTGAATGGGAGTCAAATCAATAGAAGTAAGATGGTTATCGTAGAGGTTGATGACTTCGAGTCTAGGGCACGGATGAATTTCGGATAAATCAATGGACTGAATTTCAAGTTCGGCTAAATCAATTGTTGTTTGGGATTCTGCTAACTCAATAGTTGTTGATTCACCATTATCATTTAAGTAGTGAATTTGAATCTAGCTCACCAATCCATGATCACATAATTATGGCTAACACCGTAGGGGGTATTAAATTTAAAGAATTATCGGTAAAAGAAACAGCTCTAATGGATTATCTTTCATATTCTTCTGAGCTTATTAATGTCGAAAAAAGATAAAGCCTTTAAAGTAAATTAGGAAGGAATCTACCTAACACAACGCTATAACAAGGAGTGTTAAGAATCATGGCAATCAAGACATATAAGAATGAAGAAGGCGATTTCACCATCGAAATTGATTACGATAAATGCACTGGAGCTGCTGTTTGTAAGGATGTTTGTCCCTCCGATGTATTTGAAATTGTTGATAACAAATCTACTGCACCTAATATTGACGCTTGTGTAGAATGTTGCGCATGTGTCCAAAACTGCCCTGAAAACGCCATCACTCATTCAAGCTGCTAAATATTGTCAAACCCCAGGCGTTTCTTTTTTTGTCTGGACCTCTAAAAAGTAGAAATACCACTCAGAAAAAAAATTTGGACTGATCAAGTAATCAGATTTTGGAACCTAGAACCTGTTTAAATGTTCTTAGGGTATTGGTGAAAATTGTGAACCTGACAAAATACTATAAAGGAACAAATACTGTTTCTATATTCGCGCCCAGGAATCTGTTTTCTTAAGGGAAACTCGATGTCAGCTAACCATGAACGCAAATCAAAGGAAGAGGCATCGAAGCCATCTAAGTCAAAAAAGGATGGTCGAGACTCGTTATCTACAGAAAAACGTGCTCGTGAACTCCTTCGAGATGCAGTAAAACTTGCGCAAGATCTGATGAAAGAGGATGATCAAGAATTAGCTAAAGCGGATATCTGTTTTGCACATGCATCCTTAGAATTGTGCGATGAAGCACTCATTTTAGCTAAAGGTGTCAGACCAGGGAACCCGCGATGGAGAGCCTTAACAATCGTTGGTAAAGCACTTGGGCGTTGCCGATCTTTTAAAGATGCTATCAAGCTTGCTTTGAGTCTGAAAGATGAAGAAGATTGCGATTACATTCTTGATGGCATTGCTCGCACGATGGCGACCATGGAACGAGTTGAAGAAGCACTTGATGTAGTTAAAAAGATTAAAAGCAAAGTCCGTCGCCTTCAATCACAAGCCGCTGTTGCGGAAGCTCTAGCCCGGAGTGGACAAATAACTGCAGCCGTCCAAGTTGCAGAACAGTTAAATGATGTTGAAAAAGCTGGACGTGTACTTAGCAGCGCAACTGTGGCGTTAGCTAAAAAGGATCATATCTCTGATGCTATGAACCTATTAGATAATATTGAAGATGAAGGATGGCGACCAGAAGCGCTTGGTGAAGTTTGTGCGGCACTTGTCCGTATGCGACAGCTTCCTCGAGCATTAGAACTCTTTGGAGAAGTCACAAACGAAGACCACCAAACTGTCATTTTAGCACCTTTGGTTGGAGCCTTGGTAGATGATGGAAAAGAGTCTTTTGCTCTAGCGCTCATTGGAAACATAGAGAATCGCTATGCCCGAGCAATTCTTATCGCAAAAGTAGTGGGAGAACTCGTTGAAGGACATAAAATCAAAAAGGCTATTAACGTTACCGAAAAAATGGATAACGACGTTCCACCTGATGCCCTCATTGAAGTAGCACGTGGTTTTGCAGAACTTGGCGAAGTGAAACAAGCCACTCAAATGGCCCTTCGATTAGACGTAAAAGGATCACGAATAGCTGCTCTAACGGAGATTGCACGCGTACTTACAAAAGCCGACCGATATCAAGATGCTCTTACAGTTACAAAAGAATTGGAACGTAAAAAAGCGCGTGCCGTTGAGCAATTAAAAATCATCAAAGCCATGGCTGAAAATGGACATGCAGACGATGCACTCAATTTATCTAAAAAAATTGAAAATCCTCTTTATCAAATCTTTGGACTTAATCGTGTTGCTGTGGCAATCACTGGACATGCATTTGAAGAATTTGTGTAATCATGAAAGCGGTGGGTGAATATCTTCCAAAACCACTGGAACTTCTTTTTCAGCACCTTTTTCGTTTTCAAGGCGCCTTTCTTTACTAGCCCGGTTTACAAAAATTAGTAAGATTAAAGGGATTGGTAAAAATGCAGATGAAATGATTAAGGGCAGTGCCGCATTGAGACTAAAGGCAAGACCACCAATTACAGGCGAAATGGGGGTTAAGGCTCGTCCTATCAGATAATAAGCTGAAAGGGCATCGGCTAATTGCCCTTTCGGAATATTATGTGACATTATAGCATTGACAAGAGAATTAAGTCCGTATATGAATCCACTAAAGCCATAAATTATTGGCAGGAAAAACGCAGAGGGGCTGGCTACAAGTAGTCCAAAAAACCCCAGTGTTCCAATAACAGGAAGGGTCAAAGCGCCTGAATATGACCAATTATCTCCAACCCAACCCATTAGAGGTCCAAGGACAGCTCCACAAGCATTCGAGATTGAACCTAAAACACCAATTTGGGCTTCTACCAAACCAAAACGGTCATAGAGATAAAGTGGAACAAAGATATTCGTAATCCAATAGAGTGTATTAATGGAGAACCAAAATATTGTCAGAAGGATGAATACACGGTTCTTGAAAAAGTTCCAAGTCCGCTTGTAGGTGGCTTCACTTTTTGATTTTCTAACTGAAGATATAGGAAGTATGAGAATTGAGCTTATAATGAAGAGAACTGCTGCTAGAAAGAAGAGGGTTTGATAACCAAATAATGAAACTATAATGCCACCCAGTATCGGGCTCGGAATTCCTCCAATAGCTGAGGATGCAGAAAGAACTGTAAATGCTTGACCCCTTCTTGAACCTCTTGATACACTAGTAATATACGCACCTACAGGAGCACCAGCTAAGGCACTAATGCCTTCAAAAAAGGCTCCTACAAGAGCCATTTGCCAACTGTTGGCAAACATGTAGATTATAGGTGCAGGGATAATCCCGATCCATCCGAGCAACAATGTTCGTTTTTCACCAAGCTTCGCACTTAGAGGTCCACCTAATCCCACGAACAACATCATACTCAAAGAAAACACAGTTGACCAATAACCAACTTGTACCGAATTCGCCATCAACTCTTCACGCATAAAAAGACCAATGAAATTCGCGTATAGATAGACTCCAAATACCCAGATGACATTAGAAATAAGCATCAGTGCAAAACTAAGTCGAGCATTTGAAACGGATTCTTGGTCAGCACTCATCTACTATCCCAAGTAATGAAGTTTGATTCAAATTCGACGATCACAAGTAAAGGTTAATCTCCTGACACTGTAACTTCTTATTATAATTTCGATTCTGAAATAAAACTGAATTATGACAACGAACTTATTTTGATATTTTTTTATTGAATGCATGTAATTCGGTACGGAGTTTCAATAGCAAAGAAACCCATTGTGACCCATATTCATTCCACAGTGCAAGACGATTTTGTGTAATCTCTTCGTACAAATGAAGATTGGGGCTTTGTAAGAACTCCTCTAACTTCCCAACAGTTGTTTTTACCCCAGGTATTTGTGGCAATAATCGTTGATCTAAATCTTCTAGCAAGGCTAGACTATGGGTTACACCAATAAGTAACTGGTGTGGGTCAATTTTCCCAGGAATGAATCCCTCAATGTTCTCCGGATTTGCCTCAATGAATCCTACCCACCACTGTTCAGCACTTCCTTCATATGACAGCATCATGCGGATTAGCGAAAGTTCGGCTTGTCGAATATAATAATCTGCAAGATTTCTTGCATCAACAAACTCTTTGAATGCTAAAGTAAGTTCATTCAAATTGCGCAGAGAGCTTTGGGTGGCTTTTAAAAATTCACGCATCTTTTTAGGGTCATCCAGTGATGGATCATCCAATTGTAGTATCCGTCGCCACCCACCTAACACATGTAGCAGGTTGGCAAGATTTCGAAGAAAATCCTCTTTTGTTGGAGCATTATAGGCTGCAGCTAGCAATTGCTGCATTCGAGTTAATAATTCTCTGAAGTTTACCTCTTTAAGTCGATACAACCGATCTTCTACTAATCTTAAAAAAGTGCTTTCTAGCTGCTTAATAAATTCCATGTGGTTCAATAGCTCATTCAATAGCCGACGAGTTTCTTCAACTAAATCCATAAAATCAGAAGTTGCATTATTTACCAACAATCTAACATATCCATCGTCTAAATCTAAATCATGTAACTTATCAAGCACTACATCTGCACTTTCTGACAATGTCTCCAAGTTTTGATCAGCAAAATTTAGGTTTTGAACTAAGCTCAAAAACCAGTCTCTCCACTTTTCAATGTTTAACAGCATTTGATTAATTGTAAATAAGCAGGTGAAGAGGGTTTTCAACCACAATTTTTCTGCACGAGCTATTCGCACAACCACAGGTTCATTACTTTTATCGATTTTCTCTTCTGGGAAAAGTGCTTGCATCTTCGTCATAATCGATCCAGTGTAAAGCTTGGTATAGAATTCTTTCACCATCAATAGATAGTTCAACAATTCCCTACGGTAGCCTTCAGCTTTACTCATTACCGCCAGCTCACATCAGCATCCGGGATCCCCGCCCGAACCTGCTACCAATAACAATCCGGCACACGAATAAGACTCTTTCTTATCAACTCAAACATTCAAAGTAAATTCATTTTTCACTAAACGCACAGAATAATGTGTTTTGATAATGATTCTACAAACTTAGACCTTTTGCTCGGAATGATTTTGGGGTGAACGAAGGATTGGTATAAGCATTGCAGCTATCATAACAATGATGATGCCAAGCCATTGAATCAATGTGGGGATTTCTGCTAGAAAAATGAAAGCCAATAGGGCAATTTGAGCAAGCATGGTACTGTTGATAATCGTTGATTCTAATGCAGTTAATCTTTGCATTGCTTTGTTCCATAGAGTGAAAGCTAATGCAGTATTTACCACACTTAACCAGAGAATCGTTATGATGCCCCATATTGATAGGATTACGAGAGGGGTCATAATGAATCCTGTAACAAGGAGAAAAATTGCACCAATAGACATACTAATCGCAGTTACAACAAGTGCGGATACCTGTTTGCCTCGGTTGATATTCCGTCCAATTATTGCTGAAAATGAATTCGCTATCAAACTAAGTACAATGATTAAAATTCCAAGCAAGGAACCGGCCAGAACATCAAGAGGCCAAAAATAGAGAAACCCTCCAATTAACGCAATTATAACCAATACAATTTGCTTCCAGTTGGGCTGTTCATGTAAGAAGATGAATGCTAATACTACAACAATTATTGTTGTGAAGTTAAGGATGAAGCTTACCGTAAGAGCAGGTAAAAAGGCTAGTCCTAAGAATTGAGTGCCCATCGTGATGGTATAATAGACGAGGCCATAAAGAATTAGTTTTTTCCACCATTGTGTGGATAAACTCTTGATCTCGACTCTTGATGTGGGTATTGCTACTGCCGCCATTAACAATATTATTGCTGCCAAGGAATAGCGTAAACCAGCAAAAATCAGTGGAGGGATTTCAAGTAATCCGAATTTGATAATTACAAAAGACGAAGACCAAAGAATCGTGACGAAAAACGCCGTAGCAATTGCTAACCAGTGTTTCCGATTAAACTTTCTATTCGGCTGTGAGAGTGAATTGGAACTCTTCATGATTCAACCCACATGTCATTCCAGCACCGAAGGTTGCCCAAAAGGTATAAACCTTTCTTGAATTTTCTGTGCTTAGAAGACAAATGGTAATTATGTGTCTGCTAGAATATCAACTACCATCTCACGTAATGCCTGTTCAAAATATTTGTCTGGTTCTACACCAACCTCAACATATGCAACTCCCATGTGTTTAGCCAGTTGTTTAGCTTCTCGCTTAGTAACACGCCGTCGAGCTTGTGATTGTTGTCGAGTTCCCACTAAGATTGCAGGTATGTCTCCTAGAACACGACGAACTTCTTCTACCCAATTTAAGACGTTATCAAAAGAAGCACGATTCGTGACACTGAAGACATAGACCACTCCTGCTCCACCACGATAGAGTTTTTCCCGTAATTTGATTAACTTTGGAGAATCTGTGAGATTCCAGATTTGTAATTGCACGCGTGCAGGATCAAAATTAAAGCGTTTGGCCCCAAAAGAACTGCCTAATTTAGTGCGAAAACCATCAATATACACCCCATCAGCGACTCCACACATCAATCCAGTTTTTCCGACACCTTCATCTCCTACAAAAAGAACTTTCAAAGCCCATTTGATATTTGTCTGTTTTTCTGTGTAGAGTGCTTTGGGCCAATCCAGGGTAAAGAACCCTCCGTTGCTGAGGATAAACATTCATTGCATTTAGGGTTATCGCTACAAAAATGAAATGAAATAAACTACATATGAAGCGTAATATGGGGGTTTTAATTTTCACAATCCCTCTATTTTTGTAATAGATTTCCGCTTCGATTACACTATTAAGATTGCTGTTCCTTTTCTCTATCGGTTAGAGGGATTTACGTACATTAGCTAAGGAGTAGAGTTACATGACACAGAGCCGAGTAGTAAAAGTTGAACAGTGGCAGGCTCTAGGAGTTCTGTTTCTAACTGCAATTATAATTGCTTACCCCCTCTTATTAGAACCATCTTTACATGTTGTGATGAGAGCAGATTGGACCTATGCTAGCGGCTTCGATCCACATGGGCCATTTATTGACCAGATAGTGTGGAATGTGTGGCCCATCGAAGATCAAGCGTCTGCACTATTAGCGTTACAATTTGGGGATATTCAGGCATATGATGAATCTATTGCCTTTCATGCGGTTGCAGAATTGGAAGCCACACCCGGTGTTGAAGTGACCTCTGAGCTCGGCTATAGCTTTAGACATTTTTATCTTAATGGCAAGCAATTTCCAACTAATATTACGGGGTATCGCCTAGCGTTAGCTTTTGCATTAGATAAAAACAAACTTTGTGAAGTCGTTACAGGAGGATTTGCCCACCCCATGGATAGCGTAATTCCTATTTCCAATACTTTTTGGACTTACGAAAATGAAATTTCATCTCATTATTATAACAAAGATATAGTGAACGCTAATGCCAGTTTAGATGCTTGTCAGTTCATTGATACACCGGATTCTCCACACCCTGGGTGGCGTTATTTTGATGCTGATAGGAGTGGTAATTGGACTATAGGAGATATGTATTCAGATGAATGCGAAATTGATTTAATCGCCTTGGCAGGTTTTGATCCTGCAATTCAGACCTGTTTAATACAGATTGAGGGTATGGAAGAATGTGGTCTAAAAGGTACGCTATGGGAATTTGATTTCTGTATGTCCTGCACGTTCCCTGAGGATTTTAACATCTATTGTGGCTCAACGAATATTCCACCTCCGGGTGATCCCACACTCCTTTATGAGTTCTTTTACAGTAAATCCGCAACAAATCAATTCTTTTTTAGATACAATAACAGCGGCTATGATTACAATGTCACCCAAATGATAGCCGCTCCCACCAAACTTGAAGCCCGCGAATGGGCCTGGAACTGCTCACAGCTCCTATTACAAGACATGCCCATGATTACTTGTTATAATGAGGCGTGTATTCACGCTTATCGCACGGATGTGTGGGAAGGCTATGTGAATATGATTGGCATGAATCGCATGAGTTACAATCCCTGGACCCTCCGAAAGATACATATTAAGACTGAATTAGGAGGCCCTTGGGGTTTACCTCCCCCTATTCAATATGAACTGGCACTTACTGAGGGGATATATTCCACTAATTGCATCACAGACTATTCTGGATACGCAGAGAAAGTTTTCTCACAAATCTATAGTCACCTATGGCAGCTAGATCCTTATACTTGGAAGAAAGTACCCGATCTTGCATTTAACTGGACAATTGAGGAAACCAGTGCTTCAGGTGATATTCAAGACGGCCAAAAATTTACGTTTCATCTTTATAGTAATATCACTTGGCAGGATGGAACCCCCCTCACGTCAGAAGATGTCGCTTACAGCCTACTGAACATCTGGCCATTTAGCACTATATATTCTTATAATAGTCCCTATTCGGCTGATGTGGTTGAGCATATTTATCGGATTGACACACCCGATTACCACAGAGTAGAAATTTATACAAACCAGTCGGGGTACTTCGATTTCACACGCGCGACTTATCCCTATATATTACCAAAACATATCTGGGAGCCCCATGCGAATTTTACATCATGGCGTCCTGATACCACGGAGGATATGACAGGTTCTGGTCCTTTTCGATGGGCGTACCGTGTTCCGCAACAGTGGATTATTTTGGAGCGTTATTCGAATTATCACTTGGGGGTTGAGGTTCCTCCACGACCTATTCACCCTCAAATTCCTTGGTTCTTTCTTTTCATGTTTTTAGGAATTGTTATTATCATCGTTCAAGTAATTCTCTTGGGTATTCTATTGTATCGTAAATATTCAAAGGGCTCCCGAAGAAAAAATAACTGATTATGGTCGTTAAGGAATTGCCTTCAGTTATTTGCGTTTTTTCCTTTCTGGTGCTAATTTTGTTATTGCTTCTTTCATGCTCTGTTTGATAGTGGAATCATCCTCTTGTTTTAGGGCTTGTCGAAGTGGACTAAGCCCTTTGGAATCCCCCAATTCGCCTATGGCCCAGGCAGCACCGCCCCGTACTAATCCATCTTCGTCCTTTAACATTCGAATTAATGCGTTTGCTGCTCTTGAATCCCCAATTCGCCCTAGGTTAACTGCTGCGCGCCACCGGACGTAACTATCTTCATCTTTCAATGCGACAATAAGGGGTTCAACTGCTGCGGCTCCGATTTGTCCAAGAGCTTCAGTGGCTCCACGTCGCATCTCAGCATCTCCTTCTTCTAGGGCATGTAGGAGGGGATCAACTGCAGGTGATCCGATACGTGCTGCTTCACTCCATTGTCCTTGGGCTATGAAATGTTGAGCTTTTTCAACATCACTTACTCTCC
>JBHLSA010000035.1:0-11679 GCA_048882025.1 Candidatus Thorarchaeota archaeon
ATGGTCCGTTGTCCTACTGTGCCAAATAGCACAACAATAAGTATCACGACGGGAACAACAATCAGCGCCGTTAATGCAACCAATGGCGATGCAAGCCACATGAGCGTAAAGGTTGTGAAAAGCAACAACAGCTGACTTGCAAAATCGATGACAATCTGAATCCCTACAGCTAAATTGTCAGTGTCTGTTGTGACTCTTGAAGTGATATCTCCACTTTGTTTTGATTGATGATATGATAAGTCGGCACCAATGAGTTTGTTATACACATCCTGTTGAAGCGACCGTACAAAACCCGCTTGAGCTCCTGATAATATCCATGTGTAAAGAGAGCTAAGCACCCAGCTAATTAAGCGAAAAATCAAATATAAACCGCCAAGGAAAAAAACTCCGAATAATGCACTACCAGGCATGAGAACTAAGTCGATGCCTTGTGCTAGAATCAATGGATCAAGCGTCCGGAAAATTACAGCGATTATCGAAAAAATTGCTGCAAAAACAATTAGTTTTCTGAATCGTCCGAGATAATGAAACATACTACCTAGTAGAGTACGAAGTGAACGGCTGCGATGACGTTTTTCACTTGCTAGCGCCGTTGGGCCTCGCCGCATCGCCATTATTTATATTCCTCCTTTATAGGTCGGCTATGTAAAATCGGTAATGCGCCGGGTAAGCGTTCGAAGATACGTCTGTAATGCTCTGAAGTGTTCAGTAATTCATCATGAGTACCTTTTGCAACTAGAACGCCCTTGTCCACAATTACAATAAGATCAGATTCAAGTAGTGTACGTAATCTTTGAGTTACTGTGATGCTGGTTCGGTCCTTCATAACTTCATCGAGAGCTTTTCGAAGTGAATATTCTGTTTGGGCATCGATTGCGCTTACTGAGTCGTCTAACAACAAGATTTTGGGGTTCTGAATCAACGTACGGGCAATGGCTAACCGCTGGCGCTGGCCACCACTCAGTGTTACTCCTCGTTCACCAATAATTGTATCGTAACCTTCAGGAAGTTTGACAATAAACTCATGTGCCTGTGCTTTCTGTGCTGCATCAATGATTTCTTCCTCGCTAGCACCTACACAGCCAAATCCAATATTTTCACGAATACTCATCCTAAAGAGAAAAATATCCTGCTCCACGAGTCCCACGGCTGCTCGAACATCACGTGTGCACACTTTCTGTAAATCGACTCCGCCAATCAACACTCGTCCCTGTGTGGGATCATATAGTCGCAATAGAAGTTTCAAAATCGTGCTCTTACCCCCACCAGGGCCACCGATAAGAGCCACACGAGATCCACTAGGAATTGTGAGGTCAATCCCCTTCAAAGCGTATGAATTATTCTCTACATTATCGTTTGTATACTGAAAACTAACGCCATCAAAGACGATGTCTCCAGTCCAATCAACATTTTTAACCGGCTTACTAGGCTCCTGTAGAGGGTCTGTCCAGTCAAGAAGATTGATAATACGTTGTGCGTTAACATGTCCTCCACGAATCACAAGCAGAAATCGGGGGAGCATAAAACTAAATGAGTCCACTGCTGCTAACAGTCCGAGAATTCGAATTAGCATTCCCACAGTGTATACACTAATAAGAACCTGGTAGGCTCCATAAATGAAAGCAGACATAGTCATTGCTGAGAGTATTAGTGTAGGCAAATAGAAAGCTGCTAGCCTACCTTCACGAGATAAGAGTCGTTCATACTCCTTTGCAGCTCCATTGAATTTTTCTTGTTCACGCTTTTCTGTACCGAATGCCCGAACGACTTCGATTCCTCGAAAAACTTCTTGGCTAATTGCTGTGATTGTCTCGTTCTGTTCTGAACGGGCCCGTCGAACCGGTTCCACTTTAACTGCATATCGGTACGCAAAGAACAGGTAAAGCGGGGCTCCTAAAGTCACAATAACGCCTAGCCAGATATCCATTAGTCCAAGTAAAACCGCTGAAATAATCAGAGTTCCAATCGCGGTGATAATGTTTCGTAAGGCGGGATTTAGAGAGAAACGCACCCATCTAACATCCTGCATGGCGACAGCAAGTAATTGCTTACTATCAATCTGATCATGAAAAGTCATACTATTCTCTTGCACGAGTTCGAAAAATTCTTGGCGAGCATCTCTTTCCCACCGTAGTGTAATCACGGCAAAAGCATATCCACCTACCATAATGGTAACAAATAATCCTGCAGCGATGTACAAAATAATGAATACTTGATTAATGAAGAGAGAAGTGAATCCTTGAGTTTCAAGGATGTCAATAGCGTTACCTAACACAATTGCAGGAAGGGTAGTTAGATAAGCTCCTACAATTGCCAGTGCAGTTGCTATGATCGTGACCGCTGGATACCGGCGAAGAGCCGACAACTGATAACCAGTCGCACTCCTGTATTTAGGATTAGGCACGGACCAAATATCCCTCAAATAGAATCTCTAAGCTTATTATTCAGCCCAACAGAGTAAACTCCCTTTTAGAACCACCGCTTTTACCGAAAATCCTGAACGGGGCTGAACCCATTCAGAAATAATCTTAAAAAGAGTTATGGGGCTTTAACAGAAAAAATAATCGGGGGTATTCGAAAACTTCCTCGATTAAGAGTAACCAGGCCAAGAGAACATTTAGATTAGCCAATTGACATTAAATGGCACCGATAAGTGTGCTTACACCTATTTAGAGCATTTTCCTTAGTAAGCCAAAGGCTGAAATAATGTCACACACCAAAAACACACCACTCAACAAAATGTAGTTGATAAATTTGCTGAAATTAATGCAATGGCTTTTAGCTGCCACTGGCGTATCAGGGTTTGAAACTCATATTCGAGAAGCTATTCACGAATCAGCAAGTAAATACTGTAAACTTGAAACCGATGCTCTCGGAAATTTATTTGCCTCCATAGGATCCGGAGATCCCCATATCCTGCTTATTGCCCACATGGATGAACTTGGATTCGTCGTCACGCATATCGAAGAGAATGGCTGTATACGATTTCGGAAAATTGGTGGCATTGATGATCGGCTTCTTCCTAGCCGCCCAGTTATTATTCATACTCAATCCGGACCGGTCCGCGGTGTCATTGGAATGGTTCCTCCCCACCTCATGATTGATCGTTCACAGATGCAGCGGGTCATACCGTGGCAGGAACTCTACATAGATTTGTGTACACGAAGCCGAGAAGAAACTGAAGCCCTTGGCATTCGCATATTAGATCCAATTACCTTCGAGAAGGATTTCTTTATACTTCAAGAAAAGTATCTCTGTGGTCGTGCCATTGACGATCGATTTGGATGTGCAGTGCTTATCAAGCTCCTAGAACGAGTAGCCAACCAAGCGCTGGACCGAACCGTCACATTTGTATGGAGTGTTCGTGAAGAAATCGGCTTACATGGTGCAACAATTATCGGCAACCGCTTCACACCAGATATTGTTTTAGCAGTTGATTCTTATGCTACTGGAGATGCGCCAGATGTACCATTCTATCTTGCACCAGTTAAACTTGGTGCTGGCCCTGTTCTACGGCTTCTAGATAATCGGGCTATTGCTTCGTCAGCTCTTCGTGAACAGTTTGAAGTCATAGCGCAGAAGGAAAAACTTCCATTACAAGTTGGTGCAACTGGAGGCGGAACCGATGGTGCTGCAATACAACGCTCTGGTTTTGGTGCGCATATGATGGCTTTGTCTGTTGCCGTCCGATATCTCCATTCAACAGTAGAAATTTGCAACCTGGATGATTTAGAAAATCTTGTCAAACTACTAGCAGTTGCTATACGTTTGCTAAAAGAACCTTAACACAAAGACCAAATTAAAAGCACACCCTATTATTTAGAGTGTAGAAGCGTGAAATATATGCTCCAACTAAATCCACTCATAGATCTTCTCAACAACTTTCTCGCGTTCCTAGCATTTTGGACACCTTTACTACCACAGATACTATTTCTAATTCTAATTTGGATAGCACTCGCTATCACTGCTAGTGTCATCACCAAATTTCTTCGGAAAAAGGCATTGCGGGGCGGCATCGCCCCGGATGCCATAAACGGTCTAATCCTTGCCATCCGATTAATTTTCATCTGGATTGGAGTTGTAGTTTTCACTGCATTTCTTCCTCCTGAACTTATGGGCTGGATTGTCCTCATTGTAGGGGATGCCTCGGTTATCATTGGGCTTGCTGTTGGTATCGCAATTAGTGCTGCAATGCGCAACTTCATCGCAGGAATCTACGTGATGTTTGCCGATCCCTTTGATGTTGGTGATTATGTTCGTATCGGGTCCAACGAAGGCATTGTTCTTGAGGTGACAATGAATTATACCAAGTTACGACAAATTGATGGATCTATAACCCAAATTCCCAACAATAGTGTTATGAATTCTGCCGTAACAAATTTCAAATTTGTTCGAAAACGAAAAAAGAAGAAACTGCCCGATGAACAAACCACCGAGAGTACTTCAATGCCACAGCGCATGTGGAAGGTCATTAGCCAGGTGATGGATCCGTCTGATCTAATTCAATACACATTAGAGTTGAAATTTCCAATAAAGCAAAGTGCTGAAAAATATACTGAAATATTATCCAAAGTTTGTAAACGTTGGGAAAACAAGTTTGGCTTTGAACCTGTTTTTTCCATGGTTTCAATTAGTCATGTAGCATTTACTTATGCCTTCACTATCTTCGTCGAAAATCCTCAGCTTCTCTTAGAATACCGTTCTACATTCATTGAAGACATAGGAAAAGTTGTCTATTAGAAGTTTAGCAGAATATCTTGCTCTGATTTCTCAATTCTTCATCGCGTTAATTGTATGAGTGAAAAATTGTTATTAACAGGTTAACCAAATGGAATCTGGGTAAAATCTACTGGTGGACAATAGCTCATGTCCCAATCAGAGAATGTCATATCTATTGGCGTCCCAGATATTGATACCTTACTTGGTGGCGGCTTGCGTCGTGGTAGTACCTGCCTTCTTGAAGAATTACATGGCGAATCTAGTGGACTAACAGGCATTATTGGTATGGACTTTCTTTCCTCTGGGATAAAACGTGGTGAAGGGGGTATTCTTCTCCTATCAGAGCATACAGTACAAGAATTTCAAAATCTTCCAGGTACGCATAGTATTCTTTCTATTGCTAAACCTAATCAATTCGTCTTCATGGACGCATTATCCTCGATGACTTATGGTGAACCAATGAAAAGCCCCACTGATACAGAAGAAGGCATTGTACGATGCACCAATGTCAGATATGCTCCTAAATTCTATGAGGAATGGCGCACCACAGTCAGTCGATTCGAGCATCCGCTCATGTTTATCGACTCTCTCAGCGTTCTTCTTCATGCTATGGAATCAGACAGAGTCGCATGGCAATTTTGGCTTAGTCTATTACCACTTATTCGTCATCGGCAACTTACTGTAGTAGCCTCCTTCTATCCTGAAATGCATTCTCCGTCCTTCGTAGAAAGTGTCGAACGCATTTGTGATACTATTGTGCGATTCACCAGTGCGTCTAAGACAAATGATGAGGTTACACGTTTTATCGAAGTCATTAAGAATCGTGGGCAAACATTTGATGACCGGAAACATAGTTACATATTGAAAGATTTTAAATTCGCTATCTCATGATTCGATAAATGTTATCGGATGAAGGGTAAGATGGATATTGCTCTTTTAGATCATTCATGAACTCACTCCAAGCAGCTAACCACTCGTCAACAACTATGGCTAGATTAGCAATGCCGCGAATTCTCAGATAACAGGGTTTGGTATTTAAAAAGAATTTTAGCTACTCTTTAATTTCTAATAATTTCAAGAGAACGTACATCACTGAATTGGGTTCTTTAAGCAAAGCAGCTAACTTCATCTTTTGATGGAGCATCATATGTTTGAGGACAACTTCAACATCCTGCTCCTCCAAATACGTAATGAAATTATTTCACAAGCATTCAGTTATTTATTACTTCGATGCTGGAAACACTGCTAATACTTATTAACTACAACAAAGTAGCAAGGTTCAAGGAGAAAATAATCCAAGTTGCCAAAGAAAGACACGCTTATTACCTGCGAATGGGATGCAATCAATACTATCTTGGGTGGAGGTCTTAGACGAGGAACTACTTGTCTTATAGAGGAGATGCAAGGTGAATCGCGTGGTGTTTCAGGACTCCTTGGAATATCTTTTCTTCGAAATGGAATGAAAAAAGGTGAAGGAGCCATTGTGCTGCTCTCAGAGCATACAGTAGGTGAATATCATCTTCTTCCTCCAGTTAAAGAGCTCGAAGCGCAAGGACAGTTAGGTCAACTTTTACTTATGGATGGTCTATCCTCTCTTGCATTTGGAGAGCCTATAACAGGGTCTGAAGAAGGGGTTGTTCAATGTTCTAACATTCGATATACTGCAAAATTTTATGAAGAACTGCGGATGACCGTAAAAAAGTTCGATCGTGCTAGATTGTATGTGGATTCTCTGAGTGTTCTTCTTCATGCCATGGAATCTGATCGCGCCGCTTGGCAGTTCTGGCTAGCTCTACTACCATTGATCCAACATCGACACCTGGCAGTTATCGCATCGTTCTACCCTCTAATGCATTCACAACAATTCGTGGAAAGTATTGAAAGAATAAGCGATAGCATTATCCGATTTACAGCGCTTCCTACTGAGCCAGGTAAGACGCCAACTCGTCAAATTCAAGTAGTTAAGAATCGTGGGCTCCCCTTCAGTGAAAAAATTTACACCTACGAAAGAAAAGGTTACGAATACTATATCAAAGACTAATCTATTTTCCATCATGAATGCAATTAATCCTGTGATTTTATCTATGTCTTCCCAACATGTTCTTTACGATTTACACGTTCACACCAAATTTAGCCCAGACTCCAATACTCCGCTTGAGAGCTATGCAAAGCTTGCTGAACAATTCTCCTTTCATATTGGGTTTCTAGATCATTTGGAACTAGCCTTCCTTAATCGCCCCGAATATCTAAATTTCGACACTATTCCAAATTTGCTTGAGGCATATGATCAAGTTCATGCGAGATACCCTAACACGTCTCTTGGGTTAGAAGTTGATTATTATTCAGATTTGGCTTCTACTTTGGCTGAATTCTGTGATGATTATCGAAACGATTTTGATTATTTCATAGGGGTTGTCCACACAGTTAATCGGCTAGCCGTAACAGTACCCGAAGAAATGGAACTGCTCGTTCAACAGTTAGGGCTTCAAAAAATCTTAGAATTATATTTTCAAGAGGTTGAAGCCGCCATTCACTCAAAACTTTTCCAAGGCATTGCTCATCTTGATGGCGTAATGCGCTATTTCCCCAATTATCCTAAAAGCTCTAAATTAGAGCATTTTTGGAAACAGCGAACAAAAGAATTGGGATTACTGTGTAGAAAAACCAATTTACTTGTTGAAGTAAACTTACGTGGATTGAACCAACCTTGGGGAAAAACCCATCCGAGTTCACCCATACTCGACGAACTAATCAAGGCAAGCACAAAATTCTATGTCGGATCTGATAGCCATAGTCTCAAGGATTTTCAAGTAACAATTCCACAATTGAAGGCGATGAATTCCCTTTTATCTAACCATAATGCCCTTTCTTACCCTAAATTAATTGGGCGGTCATTTAAACACTAGTAATAAATTCTAGTATGATAATGGCAATTGCAGTTCCGACCCCTGCTCCCAATGTCTGAAGGCCGTAGAACCATGGGTTCTGTTCTGATACCCGACCCAGGAAAATACCTAGCAGAAATAGCATTATGAATCCAGTAACACCAGAAACAGATACTGCTGTTATCCACGGAATTGGGATTCCAACCACTATTCCAATAAACGGAATGAGGAGAATTAATCCACATAAAAATGGAGCAAAGCCATCAACAAGTGAAGAAATAATAATGGCAAAACGATTTGCTTTTTTCACTACCGTATCATCTAAGTTTCGAAGCATTGCTCGTTCCATTTCGCTTAATTCACGTTCGCGTTCAGCCTTCTCAGCAAGAAATGTTCCTGCTAGCCCTGAAAACATCATTGCTAGACACGCACCAATACCTGCACTGACAATCGCATTTGAATCCGTATGTGCTGCAAAATGGTACGCAAGAACAATTCCTAAGATGGTTAGTGTACCATCAAATGCATTCATGGCAAAATAACGTCGAGCTATCGGCCCAAGTCTTGAAATTCTAGAAAGTTGTTCCATTTCTTCCATTCGTGACATGACAATTACCGACTTCTGGATATCAACCATAGCAATTTAACTCAAAAAGCCTTCTGAATGCACGTTTATTAACACGGACTTGCTCTTCGATAGACTTTTGTTGATGAATCGAAAAGAATGACATATCTCGAAATATAGGTGCTGTAAATTGGAGCAAAAAAGTGGCAAAATCCTCTTTGGTAAAGGTGAGCTTGAAGGTCACCGATTTCATTTGCGAAAAGACCCCCGCGGTGGTACCATTGTTGTTGACGCCTCACGATTACTCTTTCTTAATGAGACAGGATATGACTATGCTATCGCTGCCGTGGAAGGTAAATCAGATGACGAAGTTATTAGTCTGATTCGTACAAAATATCGGGGGGCAAAACCTGAGACGATTCGTTTACACTATAACGATCTTAAAGATAAGATCCTGTCATTTATTGCAGAGCCTGATGTCTCTCCAATTGAAACTTTTGACTTTGGCGAAGTTGAACCCTTCTCACATGAACCTTCTGCTCCCTATCGTATTGATCTCGCCCTAACTTACCGGTGTAATAATGCTTGCTCTCATTGTTATGTCCCGCCAGAACGCCGTGGATGGGATGCTTCACGAGAATTGAGTACAACCAAATGGAAACAAATCCTTGATCAACTTCTTGAAGTTTCAATTCCTCATGTTACCTTCACTGGTGGCGAACCCACTCTTCGCGATGATCTAGTGGAACTAGTACAATATAGTGAGGAGATTGGGATTATTGCTGGGTTGGTAAGCAACGGCCGACGACTAACCCAATCCTTGGTTGATAACTTAGTGTCCGCAGGGCTAGACTATGTCCAAATCACTCTTGAATCCCACCTTCCTGAAATCCATGACCAGATGGTGGGTGTCAAAGGTGCTTGGAACGAGACTATTGCAGGACTTAAGCGCTTCATAGCTACTGATATTTACACCCTTACTAACACTACTCTCACTCAACTGAATCGACCGTTAATAACGGAAACGATAGCCTATCTTGCGAAATTAGGGCAAAAGGAATTTGCAATGAATGGTCTAATTTATGCAGGTAGTGGACGTGAAGTTGCCGACAAACAGGCGATACCCGAAGAAGATCTTGATGACATCGTCACTGATATCCTTGCCGAGGCGAGCCACCACGACATGCGTCTGATTTGGTATTCTCCAACAATGTACTGTCACTTCGATCCAACTGAATATGGTCTTGGGCCTCGTCGATGCAGTGCTGCTTATTCGAGTCTTGCTATTGAACCCAATGGCAACGTCTTGCCATGTCAAAGTTATTTTGAACCGTTAGGTAACATCCTTCAGAATCCGTGGGATGAAATCTGGAATCATCCCACTGCCCAAGCTCTTCGTGGTAATAAGAAACTTGCTGATAAGTGCTTGAATTGTGAACTCTTGAAGAAATGCGGTGGTGGTTGTCCCCTCTTTACCGAATACAAAGAAATCTGCTGCCATCATAATGTTGGAGGTTAACTTAATTTCTCATACAGCACTTATAAAATCCAATAACTGAGGATAATCCTGTGCAACCCTATTCCCCTGATTTTCTTTGCAACCAAGCCCAACATACTAAGCCAACGCGGCAATACTTTTACACAAAAGGCAATTGGAACGAAGGCCCCGTCAGCCTTGACCTTGGATGTGGAACCGGGGTAATTACTCCTGAACTCACTCAGGCCGCACCATGTGCTCAAACTATTGGCATTGATATTAATCCAACTCTCATATCACAAGCCACAACAAATCTTCAACTAAATCCTTCCATACACCTTATTGTAGCTGATGCTAACAAAATTCCTTTTCGTCAGTCCATTTTTTCCTTTGTTCTCTGTCACTTCACTCTGATGTGGATACCCACCCGGAACGAAGCCCTTATCGAAATTCACCGCATAATCCGGCCCACTGGTATCTTTTCAGCCATTGAACCTGATTATTCTGGGCGAATCGAAGTACCACACCAACCTCAGGTTGCTTCAAGGTATCCTATCATTCATTATCTCATCAGAAAAAAAGCTGACCCGTTTATTGGTGGCCAATTGCCTATTGAATTACCAAATCTGGGATTTGGAAACATTGAATTTGGAATTTTATCCTGGCAATACAATCCGAAACTAACCAAAACGGAAATTGAAGAAGAAGCCACACTACTTCGAGAGTCTGGAATTTCATGGATTCTTCCCCAAATCACATACACACCCATATTTTGGATTATCGCTTCCAAACTCGATAAACAAACAGATACTGGGTAATCAAAAAAAAGAAAGGTGAAGGCGAACTCGATAACAAAGTTCGCCGTTATTTTGAACTACGGGAAGAGCGCTAGGAGAAATACCAGGAGAAATACAGCTACGATACCCATAATGATGAAAATAATGATCATAAAGATGAAGTACAGTAGTCCCACAGCGAAGGCTCCAAGAACGCCTGTATCAAAGAATCGCATGATTAACCAAATGTAGATGATGAGTACAATGATTAATGGTAAAAGTAGTCCTATTATGTCACCGATTAATCCAAGTGGGGCGAGGAATGGTGTCAGAAACGTTGTGATAATCCAAGATATCACCGTGTTTAAGATAGCACCAAGTAACGAAATCCAGAGCGCGTCAGTGAATTTTGCATTTTCAGGGCCTGATACGATCCGTCCTGCTAGCCAGAGAACGAATGAACCAAAAAGCCAGATAATTAGGAAGGGGATTACAATTCCAAACAAGATTTCTATAATCTGCAATGTAAGTACACCTTTTGGTTGTTCTTGGCTATTTGGTATACTGCATCCTTAATAGATTATGGGCACCAAGGGTTTTATGACTGCTTAAGCTTGGGAAGAAATGTGAACCCTTGTGTGAGTTCAGGAGTAATTAACAGCTTGACATACTGTCATAGCACTTCGTAAGTATCAAATGGAGACCATGCGGTTCCCCAAATTTTTAGTCTGAATTCACACATCTCAGCGTTTTCTCAGCCTAACCGACTGAGAAGCGTTTTACTTATCGGTTTGTGTGAGGTAGGTTTAAAGGGACAAATCAGGCTCAATGACTCATAACGTGGGGCGACGGCTCTATGCCACATTTTCTTGATCTATTCCTAAACGAGCTACATGAGAAGAGAGAAGCTTTTAGGCGAAGACTCACTGGAGAAGGAACTACTGAACTAGATGGGCTACTAAAAGAAGCTTTTCTCGCTGAATGGCAAGATCTTCCCGCTACAGAAAAGCAAGACCTTCGTGTAATTGCCGTGGATAGTGGGCGAGCAATCCGTGAATATAGCTCCGGCACATCGATGTATATTTGTCGGGCGAGTGCAATCACCTCGTGGGGGACAAAAACTCGTCATGTTGTATCAAATGCCCATATCATTTCATCACCTCGGGAACGGCTCATCGAATTAGTTAGCCTACGATCTGAACAGGCAGAACATCTAGTAGCACTTAAGACCATCAGAAGCTCTGACGATGTCAAATT
>JBHLSA010000036.1:0-11642 GCA_048882025.1 Candidatus Thorarchaeota archaeon
TGGACCACCCGTAATAAATTAGTGTAGTTCCTAGACCACACTTAACGGGATTTGGGATACGGGCAGTGCAGCCTCATTCAATATACTCAAACATAAAAATCGAAGCGAATAGGTTACAGGAGAAATCATACTATGACGCAAAAACGGCGTAGTAAGAGCGAAGCAGCTAAGACCAAAGAAAATACTCGTGAACTAACTGATGATCCATCAATCACTCAAACCAAATCTACTACAAAACGCACAAAGAAGCAACTTGAAAAAGCCTTACAGGAAGCTATAATGCAATCAGAGAAATTCAAGGGGCAGCTTGCATACCTACAAGCGAACCATGAAAATTACGTCAAAACCATGGGGCGGCAAGAGGAACACCTAAAGCTCCAAGCCAATCGAGACCTCATATTAAACCTGCTTCCAGTCTTAGATGACTTAGAACGAGCACAACTACTCGTCCCTCAAATTAAAGCGAATGAACCATTTATCAATGGACTCCAAATGGTGGTTGAGAATCTGAAGAACTTGTTGATGAATGCGGGATTGAAACCAATTGATAGTGAAGGCAAACCCTTTGACCCTTTACGGCATGAGGCGGTTATTCGTGAAGAAACCAGTAAATTCCCTCCAAGAACTGTGATGGAAGAATTACGAAAAGGTTATCTTTTGAAAGGAGCGCTGTTACGGCCATCAATGGTAAAGATAGCTGTAGCCCCAACATCCCCGCAAGAAAAGAGAGAAAATAGCTCTTCAAACGATAAATGATGATTTACAATATTAGAAATGGAGATATGTTATATGACAAAAATTATTGGAATTGACTTGGGAACCAGCAACTCCGCTGCTTCCGTGATGCGCGGAGATCGACCTGTGATAATTCCAAGCGCGGAAGGTCCCACCGTATCAGGGAAAGCTTTTCCATCCTATGTTGCTATTACCGATGACGGCACTCGCCTAGTCGGCGAACCAGCACGTCGACAAACTGTTGCTAATCCTGAAGGCACCGTCACAGCAGTCAAGCGGAAAATGGGAACCCGAGAAAAGATTAAGATTCGTGACAAAACCTTCACTCCAGAAGAAGTCTCTTCATTTATTCTGCGAAAAATTAAAACAGATGCAGAAGCCTTCCTCGGAGAACCTGTTATCAAGGCAATTATAACCGTCCCTGCTTATTTCAATGACAACCAACGACAAGCAACCAAAGACGCAGGTGAACTTGCAGGTCTTGAAGTCGTTCGCCTTATCAACGAACCCACAGCCGCAGCGTTAGCTTACGGAATTGATAAGCTAGATCAAGAATTACGAATTCTTGTTTTTGATCTCGGTGGGGGGACACTCGATGTGACCATAATGGAGTTTGGCCCCGATCCAGAAACTGGTAGTGGACTTTTCCAAGTAGTGTCTACTGCTGGTGATACACAACTCGGTGGAACAGACATGGATCTTTCCATTGCTAATTGGTTAGCTGACGTATTCAAAGGCGAACACGGAATCGATTTACACAAAGACGCAACAGCTTGGCGCCGTTTACTTGAAGCTGGTGAAAAGGCGAAAATTGAACTTTCCAACGTTTTGGAAACTGAAATCAATCTTCCCTACCTTACTGCAGATAAATCAGGACCAAAACATCTACAACAGAAACTCACCCGTGCTAAACTTGAAGACTTAATTCGAGATATCATCGACCGCTGTGACGAACCAATGCGACAAGCTATCAAAGACGCTAAACTTCGTCCGAATGAAATTGACAAAATCATTCTCATTGGTGGACCTACACGCATGCCAATCGTTCGCCAATATGTTGAAAAATTCATTGGTAAGAAAGCAGAACGAGGTGTCGATCCAATGGAGGCAGTAGCACTTGGCGCAGCCATCCAAGGCGGCGTAATCACCGGAGATGTGAAAGAATTACTTCTTCTGGATGTAACTCCCCTCACATTGGGTGTGGAAACCAAAGGTGCAATCATGACTCCGATGATTGAGCGAAATACTACCATTCCAACAACACGCAAAGAAATATTCAGCACTGCTAGCGACATGCAAACGATTGTAACAATTAATGTCCTTCAGGGCGAGCGGAAATTCGCTGCGGATAACCTCTCCTTAGGTCAATTTAATTTAACAGGAATACCACCCGCACCCATGGGAGTTCCACAAATTGAAGTGACCTTTGATATTGATGTTAATGGAATTATGCATGTATCGGCTAAGGATCTTGGTACTGGTAATGAACAAAAAATCACAATTTCAGCATCAACAAAGTTAACGGATGACCAGAAGGATCAAATGATATCGGATGCTGAGAAATACGAAGAAGAAGATAAAAAACGATATGAAGAAATTCAAGAATTCAATAAAGCTGAATCAATGGTTTATACCGCCCGAAAAACTTTGAAAGAACTTGGTGAGAAAGTCAGTGATGAAGATCGGAAAAAGGTCGAAGAATCGGCTCTTCGTCTTGAACAAGCGATTAATGACAAAGACTTAGTGAAAGTAAAGGAAGAAATGGAAACCCTCACCGAAGTACTCCAAGGCCTTGGTACAGCAGTTTACCAACGTGTTGCAGAAGAACAAGCACGACAACAAGCACAACCAGGAGCCCCTGAAGAAGCTTCAGAACCCAAGAAGAAGAAAAAGGAAAAATCTAAAGACAAAGTCGTGGATGCTGATTACGAAGTCATGGATGAAGATAAATAATCATCCACGAAGCCGCTCCATTTTTCTTTTGTGAATTCATGCTGACAGAACAAATAAAAGTCCATTCTATTTCCTCTTTACCATAACTGGTGAGCAAGTGTGAGTTATAACAGTAGTCGAAAACGAGACTATTATGAAGTTTTAGGAGTAGACCGTAAAGCTTCCAAGGAAGAGATAAAACGAGCCTACCGAAAACTCGCACTCAAATATCATCCAGATCGTAATAAAGATCCTGATGCTCCAGAGAAATTTAAGGAAATCTCGGAAGCATACGCTATCCTTCACGATGATCAGAAACGCATGCAATATGACCAGTTTGGACACGCTGGCGTCGCTGGACGTTGGAGCACTGAAGATATTTTCAGTAGCGTAAACTTTGAAGATATCCTACGCAGTTTTGGACTTGGTGGAGGATTTGGTGGTTTTGGCAGTATTTTTGACTTTTTTACCGGACGGAGTTCCGGGCGTCCAGAATACCGTCAGACTGCAATAGATTTACGATATGACTTGGAAATAACACTGAAAGAAGCGGCCTTGGGGATTGAAAAAGATATCAATCTGAAACGAGATGAACAATGTCCAAAATGCAATGGTAGCGGAGCAGAACCAGGAACTGAGTTAAAAAATTGTACACAATGTGGAGGCCGTGGTGAGCTGCGCCAGGTTCAGCAAACCGTGTTTGGCCAAGTTATTCGAGTCGGTACTTGTCCACAATGTAGAGGAAGAGGACAAATTATTGAAACCCGTTGCAGCGAGTGTCAGGGAAGACGTACGGTTCGACAGAAACGTAGTCTCCGAGTACAGATCCCACCTGGTGTGGAATCCGGATCTATGTTACGATTAAAAGACCAAGGAGCTTCAGAGAATGGTGGGCGCCCTGGGGATCTGTATGTGGTTGTACACATTAAACCTGATAAAACCTTCCAGCGAATAGGAGATGACCTCCTAATTGAAAGATCAATATCTCTTACACAAGCGGCCTTAGGCGATGAAATCGAGGTTCCCACAATTACATCAAAAGCAAAACTCAAAATTCCTGCAGGAACTCAACCAGAAACTGTACTTCGATTGAAAGGGCAGGGAATGCCTCGCACACGTTGGAGGGGAAATGGAGATCAATTAGTCCGAGTCAAAGTTGAAGTACCAAAGAAACTGAATGTCCGACAGCGGGAATTATTGGAACAGCTTTCCAAAGAATTTGATGAATGATTTTTAGGTCTAAGCTATTCTGCTTTTGCCACTACTTGAATATCGCTAAATTGAATCGATGGAGCAATAAATGATCCTATGGGTCCGACTAGATGGGGAAGAACATCATTACCAACAACCTCAATCTTCTTGAGGAATTCGAAGGCATTACCCGCTAACATTAATCCATGTACTACACCTTGGAGTTCGCCATTTTCAATACGGAAGGCAGGATTAGCAACGACGCTGTAATCTCCGGTTTCTTTGTTAGATGAATGAGCGCCTTGCAATCCTTTGATCAGATAACCAGATTTGATGTCGCCAATCATATCTTCAAATGACCTGTTTCCTCCTTCGATTATCATATTTGAGGTTGCAGTATCCACTACTCCGGTTCGAAGGTTTCGAATAGCATTGCCTGTGCTGGATACTCCATGCCGTTGAGCCCAGTAATTGTTCCAAAGGAATGATCGAAGTTTACCTTTTTCTATGAGAGATGTTGTCTGGCGAGGGGAACCCTCCCCATCAAATAGGCTAGTGGAATATCCCCCAGGAATCCGACCAGAATCTGTTACAGAGAGAAGCTTGGAGGCAATGAGTTCATCCATTTTGTCTGCAAGTTTGGATTTTTTGCGAACAACATTCTCCCCCATAAGAGCTGGTAAGAAGGCATGACCTAGAATTCCCCCAATTCCTCGTGGTGAAAAAATCACAGTTCCTGCCTCTGTCCTTCCTTTAGCGTGCGTTTTTGCCAACAGTACATACATTACTGCTTCATCAACAACATAATCCAGATCCAAATGGAAATGCCGATTCACATCAATTGTAGTTATCGAAGGAGTCATTCCAGTATCGGTACGAGCTACAATATCAGCATACGCGTAGACTCCAGTTCCTCGATCACTAGTAGCTACTCCATTTGTATTGGCATAGGCATTCCACCCATAGAAACCACCTGAACCAGCCTCTCCAATGATAATACTTGAATCACGCTCAGTTATGCGTTTTCCAATAGTGGCAGTCAAATCCACATAAACACTCGGATCCTTATCAGGAATGGAATCATCCCAGACATCAGAAAGTGGAGAATAGCTTACCTTTCCTGGAAAATCTCGCCAAGTCTTATCTGGCGTACTGGCTTTAGCTGCTGAAATAGCACGGTTCACCGTTTTTTTTAAGGTCATAAAATCCAGACGATTCGTAAATGCGGATCCTATTCGTTGCTTGATAACACACCGAATTGAAGCGCCAACTTCTTGGAGTTTAATTGCCTTGTTTATTTGACCCAGATTGATTTCAACACCAATCTCGTAATTATCTTGCACCAAAACTTCGATCTGATCGACTTTGTTCGAGCCATAAGCTACGGTTTTTTCAGCTAGATTGAGCAAGGTTGATTGTTGATCTTTCATCTTACATCCACAACTCCTGCCAGGTCAACCTTTCCCACCAAAGGTTATTGGGCCAGCGCCAAACCGAATGAGAGGTCCTCCATCAGTAACCAGAGCCTCCTGTCCTTTGCCACAGCGGCCAGAATTAAAGCCAAATGTGTCTTTTCCAACACCTTCAATTTGCAGTAGAGCCTCAGTCGCAATCCCAGAGATTGACATATTTGTTACAGAACTTCCAATTTCACCATGAACAATCTCATAAGCCTCCTGAACCCCAACCTGGAAGGAGGCATTCATTTGAGCCTGACCCCCTGCAACACTAATACAATAGTAGCCAAATTCAATCCCTTCAAAAAGATCCTCATCAGCAATGTTTCCTTTTTCAAAAAACGTATTTCGCATTCGAATGAGTGGAACAAAACGATAATCCTGAGCACGAGCGTTACCTGAAGGAGGCAAGCCCGTTTTCTGAGCGTATTCTCGGTCAGTCAATAAACCTGCAAGAACACCATCTTTGATAAGTTCCACACGACTCGTTGGTACCCCTTCATCGTCAAATTTCGAAGTTCCAAGTCCATCCTTAAGAGTTCCATCATCCACCATTGTAACACCTTTGGGAGCAACTTCTTGACCCATTTTTCCTGCAAAGGCAGATTGAAGTGTGAGATCAGCTTCCGCAAGGTGCCCCAGAGCTTCATGAGCAAGGGTGCCAACAATCTCGGGACCCAAGACACAAGGATAACTTCCTGGTTTAGGTGTAGATCCCTTTAGTTGTTTCAAGGCTCGGTCAACACTACGTTTGGCAACAATTTCAGGAGTCTGGTACTTTTCAAGATATTCCCACCCATGCGAAGTTGAACCACATTCATCCCGCGCGCCTGTTATTTTTCCATTTTCTTTAGCGGTTAGCCAAACCCAAAGGTGAATATGGCCAAATCCTTGTTCAAGGTGCGTGCCTTCGCTCGTAACCAAGTATTTTGTGCCAATACCATCACGTTGTCGTAACGTAATTGAAGAAATCCGTGAATCAAGTTGTTGAGCTTTGTCCCACAGCTCAGCAGCATAGGTAATTTTTTCTTGTGGTTCAATTTCAGTTGGATTCTGAGAAATTTTCCAAGGTATTTTTTCTTTAACTGGATTGATTTCTGCAAGTTGAATAGGTTCCTTACGAACTTTACCAGCACTCTTTGCAAGAGAGTAGGCGTCTTTCACAGAGGTTTTTAGAGCTTTTAAGGATAGATCACTTGAGGAAACAAATCCCCACGTTCCACTAGCCAAGACACGGATAGCGGCGCCTTTTTCAATGCGTTGGCTTATACTACGTACACGGCCATCCTCATATTGTGTATTGCTTCGATTAAGAGATTCAGCGCGTAATTCAACGTAGGTGGCGCCTAAACTTTGTCCGTAATCAGCAGCCTTCTCTAATGCATCAATCAAAATGCTCACTCCAAGTAATATGAAGGGTAAAGTATAGCAGGCGGAAGACCTTCAATATTTATAAGACGATTGGTTATCGCAGCGCCTCTAATAACAAGGTATTTTATTAAATGGTTTCCAGACTTATCCGCTCTTCATCTTCTCGAGCGCTAAGAACTTCCTGCATATCGATATCAGCTTGTAATTCCTTCAGTTGAAGAATTCGTTTAAAGGTAGGTGGATGTGTAGCTAGGGAAGCCTGAACCATATTTAGCTCGTGTCGACTGGCTTCAGTTTCCATGGCTTGTAACAGCTCACGATCATCAAGGACCCCATCTTTGTCCAAGTCAAATTGATATCGATGAGAACGGATATAAGCCGCTTCTTTTACCGCTTGATTTGGATCGCTAATATAGAAAGTCCGAAGCCCACTGCCCTTCTTCTTCTGTAAACTCAATCCGTAGGTAATTTTCGCAAGAGCACTTTGAAGACTGTATGGGTCCTTTGTGAGGGTTGCAGAATAGGCGTCTGCATAAAGTTCTCGTATACGACTCAGCCCTCGAACTACTAAGAGTGTACTTCCATAAGTTAAGGCTGCGAGTAAAGCAATAACAAAAATTGCAACAATTATAACAAGGCAGGCGAAACCAGCATCATCACTATCCCCTCCATCGCCTGAGAATACTGCAAGGAGCCCGACTCGTCCTCCCTCAAAAGTTCCTTGCAATATCATATACGCAATAAGGGGGACAGCTGAAGCAAGGGTCATTATAATAATGTCCCTATTCCCGAGATGTCCAAGTTCATGACCTAATACCGCTCGCATCTCACGAGGATTCAAACTTTCTAAAAGACCTTGATGAACTACTAGAGTAGAGCCTTTAACTGTGCGGCCAAAGACAAAAGCATTTGGTGTGGGATTTTTTGATAGTGCTAATTTGGGCATTGGGATACCTGCATCTTGAGCTAGAGTTTCGACTTCTTGATATAACCAGCGATATTTCTCACGGTCAAGAGTACGTATTCGAAGTCCACCACGAATAATGGTTGGACCAATGGCCCATTGAAGTAACACTAAGAAGCTTCCAATAATTATTGCCAAGGGAAAATTAGCAGGAAGAAGAAAAATCCAATCTGTGAACGGAATTTGAAATAACGCCCACTGAAGGTAAAACACACCATTAAACAAAAAATTGGCTACCAACTCGATAATGCTTAATACAGCTATAGCAAATAAAATCGCTACAAAAAATACAGCTAGGATAGCCAGAACCATCCGCCCGCGGAGATCAGATAAGCGCATTTTGTCCAAGGCTCCAGTAATACTCCCAGAATTCCCTAAATGAATAATGGAGTTACTAGGCAATAAAATTAATGTGGAAGAATTCCGAGTTGAAAGATGAGAGGTCATTAGTATTGTCTACAATTATGAAAGGGCTCCGATGTAGCCATTGCGATGGTCCTTTAGAGTATAAAGCAGGTGACCACATAGTGACATGCCCCTATTGTGGGACGACACAAGTTGTGGATGTCAGTAAACCTTTTCTCATTGAACATTTCATGCTCCCCCTCAAACTTGAACCCGGAGATGTGGAAGCAGTACTCCGAAGCTGGATGCGGAAAGGGCGACTAAAAAGCCCTGAGCTTCATAAGAAGGCCAAAATGATCGAGGCCCAGCTCCGATACCTGCCATTCTGGCTAATTGAAATAACCGCTATGACAAAGTGGACAGGAATTTTTGAACGGGTAACACCTGCAATCACAAAATCTAATACCATGAAAAAAACCTACCACTGGCTTATTCTCGCTCGACGTAGAGCCGGATTCCCTACAAAGGAGTTTGATCTTCCAACGGGAGCCACACAACCCTATGATTTTCGTGATATTCCTGAATATGCAGAAGTCATCAACTCTCAATTAACTCGAGATGAAGCCCTTTCTCAAGCGCAACAAGAGGTGGAAGAACACCACCGTTACTTACTAAGTCAGGATGTTGATCAAATCCTCGAATTTGAAACCAAATTTAGTGTAGGAGAAGTACAATACGTTCATGCACCGATTTATTATGCGAGATATCTGTATAAGAGGAAACATTACACAGCACTGATTGGAGGACACCGCAAACTCATTATCGCAGCAGAATTTCCCACAACTTAGACATTTGACAATAAGGGAGCTTACCATTGAAGCAAAAAAATGAACACCCAAAGTTTATTGTCGATGCAATGCTTGGTGAGCTAGCCCGATGGCTTCGATTCCTCGGATACGATTCAATATATTGTGAAAGCGAATTCGATGAGGAAATCCTAGCTAGCACGCAAAATCGTATTCTACTGACTCGTGACAAGCAATTAATATTACAGGCACAGACCCGTGGGCTGACCGCCATAAATCCAGGTAATCCCCCAATTCAACATATGCTACAACGCCTTCATGATGCCCTAGGTATTCGTTTTAAAGCAGATCCCAACAAGAGCCGGTGTCCACACTGTAACGAACGGTTAAACTTGGCTGCGCCCATAGAAGTTCAGTCGCGGGTTCCCCAAGGCTCACTCCAACACCACAAGCAATTTTGGCAATGCCAAAACCTGAGTTGCCAAAAAATCTACTGGCAGGGGAGCCATTGGACCAAAATTAAAGACACCTTAGATAAGCTTAATATGTAAACACAAGGTTCTACACTATTTCTTCTGGATAAAACTCAGGAACTAAGAATCTAGGGAGCGCACAGATAACAGCATCTCTAAGAATCTGGGTTCGTGTTAACCTATTTTGCGTTAGAACCCCCATAACACCTTCTTGTTGAAAGACATTGGTTCGACCCAAAATGCGATCTACCGTCTTTTTGCTCTTGTCACTCGAAGGATCAATAGCGGCAACGAGAGATTTTGAAACCTCTATAGCTCCTGAACGCCCCAAACCGACTTTTTTGCCCTGGACCACTGCAGCGAATGCTTGAATGAAGAATCGGTTAATTAAAGACACCAGTCCTCCCTCAATGCCCACACTAAAATTCGCTGAAGGCTGTTTTTCTCTAGCCATCCGAGCACGATTCAATGCACCAGTTATAGTTTCTTGCTGAGACATAGGAAAAGGTTGAACCCGCGATTCAACAGGTTCGGCTACGATATCAATTCTGTCAAAGTATTGAAGAAAAGCCTGGTGTGTAGCTTCAACTTTGACTGGATTTTGAGACCCAACAACGACGAGCATATTGACCTCGTTAACTAAACTTCCTTAAAAAAATGTATTCTTACTTACTTCTGCTCTTTCGCAAGCGAGCTTCTTGGATACGTCGGTGTAATGATGATCCACGAGCTGAAAGAAGATTCAAAATCTTGTGAAGCGCCTTTGAGCGTTTGATGTAACTATACGTATGTAATAATACAAGGATAATGACAATTCCGAATAACACGATAATGAAAAGTCCGAAAGGGGAATTAATGAGAGGCATGCTTGTCATTTGTATTGTAATATAGGCAATGATGCTCAATAAGAAGAAACAAGCCGAGTAAAGAGCGATAAAGGAAGCAGATAATGCCATAGGCCAATAAGCAGAGCTTGTAATTCGAGTTCCCTGATTTTTTGGATAAAGACGAAATCGAAGATTTTTTGCCATAGTTACAGGCGACATACCCAACCAGGAGCCCTGCCTGACTTCTATCGCCTCAGGAGGAATTGTCCAGAGGGGCTGGCATTTCATGTCAAGCAGAATTCGCCGGAGTTCTGCATAAGCGTCCTCAATGGAGAACTCAGTAAATCCCTCAATCATGTCTAACTCTGGCAGAGTACGTTGCCTTTTATTTTTTGGGAAGAGGAAGCCTCGTTTAGGTTTGCTTCTTCCGAACGCCAAGAGGCATGATTTCCCGTTTGAAAGCCTCATTCATGAGCAAAGCAAGCCCATAGTAGATACCAATAAAACCACACACAATACCTAGCCATCCGCTCATTATCGTGACAGTAGTGTTCATTATTCCCGAGTTACTCCATGTGTCCCATGCATACCAGTAACCAAAAGCGGTAAGCCAGAAGAAGATAGCTAACAAGAAGAACAACGCTTGTAGCACACGATTCGTTTTCATTGAACTAAGAAATAACCAAAAAGCAAACAGTCCCCACATAGAAAAATAGGGAACTTGAACCCACATAGCTAGTGCTGGTTCGGTCACTGATGGAACAAGTCCAAGGAGTGGAAGGAAATGAATGAAAACATAGGAAAACCAGAATAACGCTCCCAAAATGAACGTTGAAGCTGTAAACGAATCACCAGCCTTAAGTTCCCATAATCCAGCAATTAAAGAAGCAAATCCTCCTGCAAAGAGTCCTGTTGCTAAAATGACACCAAGGCCATTTACATCCAAAATTTCAGCAAAATGAAGAGCCAAGAGAAAGAGAGCAAATCCAAATCCCATTGCTCCAAAGGAGGAAGGATTAGCAATTCTTACATCATTCATATTGAATACACCTGGATCTCGTTAGAGAATGTGTTTCAGAATGGCGTTTCTTGTGTCTCATTATAAAAGGCTTTACTGTTTGTCAAAAAGGATTACTAAACTGAAAAAAAGCACACTGTTAACATTCATCGTCTCTTTTCAAATGCTTGTTTAAGCGAATTTTAGAGATCTTAATCGTTGATTGATGACGTGATAAGAAACCACTGAAGTCCGCGATAAAATTTTTCTGTTTCAAGGGTTTTCTTAACTCCCTTTTCTGATTCTTTGTAATGGACTTTTCCCTCCAACTTGTTCTATTGGTTTCAAAAAGATAAATATTATGTTTCGTACCCTAATTGAAAACATAAAGAATTATTTTTCAAGTAGGCTATGTAAGCATCCCCCTACAAAGTGAGTATACATAAAAAGCAAAAAAATGAGTTGTTTCAAAATTTCTGTATATAATCCAATTTAATATCGGAAAGATGAGAGACTATCAGCGCTTTTTCTGAAGATGATGCCG
>JBHLSA010000037.1:0-10896 GCA_048882025.1 Candidatus Thorarchaeota archaeon
ACAATGTTAACCTACCTCTTCCCCCTGGCACAACAGACGTGTCGTTTCTTCATGGACTCACGACGCTCTTCACACCCCTAGTGGAACAATTTCAGCCCACCGCGATTTTGGTTTCTGCAGGATATGATGGACATTTTCGGGATTATCTGACTGGGTTACAACTAAGCACCATAGCCTATCTCAAAACCACAGAACTTGTTATGGAATTGGCACAGAAAGTTTGTCAAGGTCGAGTTGTTATGTTTCTTGAAGGTGGATACGATTTACAGGCCCTTTCAGAATCTGTTTACAATACCCTCGTTGCAATGAGTGGCAGTGGAACACCAGTTCATGAAAAGCCCCCCACCGAGGATACACGCATTCAAAAGTATTTGACTACGCTGCTTGCGGAAACGAGGAATGTGCTTAAACCTTGGTGGAACCTGCGCAAATGATTCTGAAGAGAAAAAAATGGTGGGCTGGCCGCGATTTGAACGCGGGATCACCTGATGGGGGGTTGCTATCAGAAATAGCCAACCACGCCCCAGGCAGGCATCATACCATTCTAGCCTATGGCTGCTGCCGGTCGGGATCTAGACCACCAGCCCTTGAGGTTTTCTTTTAATTTCACATTCCCTTTTAATTTCTTTTATTGAGAGAATATAATTCCACGATTAAGGAGAACTGAAGCCGAACTTAGGTGGTATGCACGTCATTAGTTGTCGTGTTTATCGTCAAGATGTCCCTCTTTGTAATACCAATTTATTGTTCTAATTAGTCCTTCCTGCATAGTGAGTTGTGGAGTCCAGCCAAGAACCTTTTTTGCTTTTGCATTGGAAAACCAGCGTTCTTCGTCCATGCTTTGGGTAGTCTTCATGTGCCATAGGAATGTGGTTTTTGCTCGATTCTTAAAAGGGCTAAGAATTCCAACTCCTATTTTAGCCAGAAGGGTTGGAACTTTCCGACGAGGAGGTTCAACTCCAAGGGTCTGGCCCAAAAAATCGAAAAGATCATTATAAGACATCGGGGCATCTGGGCAGAGGATGATTACCTGATTCGCGGCTGCTTTCGCATCAACAGCTAGCACAATGCCCCGAACCGCATCATCGACATATGTGTACATGAGGTGTTTTTTTCCATCACCTGGAAGCATGGGAATCTGGCGTTCGTTAACGGCTTCAATTGCTTCAAAAGCTGTATAGAGATCTCCTTCGCCCATAATGCCTGTAGGACGGAGAATAACATACTCCAGATCTGATTCTTCTGAAGCGGCTTGAAGAATTGTTTCTGCTTTTTTCTTGCTTTTGGAGTAATCAAATTGGGGGCGGAGCTCTGTTTCTTCGGTTCCTGGCGGATTCTTGACCGGGCCAATAACCTCGGTAGTCGAAATGTAGATGAATCGACGAATTCCTTGTTTGACGCTGGCTTCAATCAGACTTCGGGTTCCCTCAACATTCACGCGGTAAAGCAAGTCTACATCCTTGGGATAAAAATCAAAGTATGCAGCAAGATGAATTACTACATCATTACCGGTAATTGCTGCATCTAATGAAGGGGCATCAAGCATATCTCCTTCAATTAAACGCAGATTTCGAGGAAGGCCACGAACATCACTGGTTTTTCGGACAAGGGCTGTGACCTCATGGCCTTTTTGCAATAAACTGGATACCAGTTTTTTTCCAATGAACCCAGTTGCTCCGGTTACCAATATTTTCATGAGCAATTAGTCCTCCGTATCGTTCTCGCTCAGAGTCTTCACTACTAAATCCTCATAGATAGGACCTTTGGGAGTTAAGGTACTCTTTTTCAGCTTAATAGACTTGACAACGAAACTTCCAAAATTCTGATCAGCGTACTTTTGAACAACATCCATTAGCTCAATTCGATTTACACCACTTCGAACCCGCGCAATAGTCAAATGTGGAGAATATTTTCGTTTCTCAAAAGGAAATCCGTGCTCACGAAGTCGGTGCCCCAAAAACCTCTGGTGTTGAATCATTTGTTCTGCCCCATTAGTACACCCAATCCAGATTACGCGGGGGCGTTGAGGTCGAAAACACCCGGTTCCGACCAGTTCCAATTCAAAGGGCGATCCTTTGACTTGGTGGAGAAGCTCGTCCAGTTCCCCAATTCTCCCTTCATCAATATTTCCAAGAAAATGAAGTGTAAAATGAAGATTTTCGGAGCTAACTAGTTTAAGTTTCGCTCCACTTGATAGAAGCTCTTTTTGAGTATGGATAAGTCGTTTCATCACCGCGGCATCATCAACCTCAACGGCAATAAAACAGCGAATGCCTGTCATGATTTATCATCTCAACTATTATGCCATTAAATCAGCAGGAAACTTTATATCATTCTCCATTACCAAAGGCGAACAGCTCGCTTCTGGGAGGCAGTGCTTGGTTGAAGACAAAAAAATCATCTCGTTCACGGAAACCGCTTAGCGAAGTAACACGAACACCAGGCGACCCATTAACCCAACAAATAATTCCTGCAAAAGAAGTGATTCTTAAACCGGCAGGATACCCCCTTGAAGTAAATAGCATTCCTGGCAATCCTCTTCTTCGAATCCGAGATGAAAAACTTTTCAGTGCATACGCGGTCGACCAATGGCAAGGCATCAAAGTCAAATCCGCGGACTATCTCTTTGATCAGCTGCTTCTTCCTGACTTTGCCTTTGAAGTGGTATCTGTCTCCCCCGCTGAAGCTCATATTGTAGCGGATACGAAAATTCGGCTTATTGAACCCCCCGAACTTACACCCACAAAAGGTCGAAAAATTGGCTTTGACGATGTAATTGGTCATGAAGATGCTAAAGCTAAATGCCTAATTATTCAGAAGTACATTGCCGATCCAACGCGCTTTGCTGAATGGGCGCCACGGCGTATCCTCTTTTACGGTCCACCCGGAACAGGCAAAACCATGCTTGCTCGAGCTCTTGCATGGGAAACCCAAACTGAATTCTTCTATGTAAAAGCTACTTCCCTCATTGGACAACATGTTGGTGCCGGAGCTGACAAAGTAAACAAGCTCTTCGAAGATATCGTTCGAAAGAAACCTTGCATTATCTTCATTGATGAAATCGATTCAATCGGGCTTGATCGTGGCTTCCAATCTGTTCGGGGCGATGTTACCGAAGTCGTCAACTCTCTAATTTCTCAATTCGATCTCATCGAAGAACATGAGGGCGTAGTTCTTATTGCGGCTACCAATAGTCGAGAATTTTTGGATCCTGCTCTCCGAAGCCGATTTGAAGAAGAAATTAACTTTCCTCTTCCGGTGTTCGAAGAACGCCTGCAAATCTTAGAAAAATATACATCAACTTTGCCAATGCCCGTTGATGCGGATTTGGAGGGTATCGCCAAACGTACTGACGGGTACTCGGGACGTGATCTAAAAGACCGCGTGTTAAAGGGTGCACTCCATCATGCCCTCTCAACAGGCCGTACATCCCTTGACGAAACAACATTCAAACATGTAGATATAATTCGATCATCAAAAGAAAAAGGACTATACAAGTAGTTCTTTATTCTGCAGTGTGGTTGCATTGCATGTAAAGAAAGCTGTCATTTTTTGCGGAATGCCCGGGTCAGGAAAATCCATTGGAGCTGATGTGGGTAAAGACTTGGGGATTCAAGTCTTCGTGATGGGCGATATAGTCCGAGAGGAAGTAACTCGCCTGAAGTTACCTCATACTCCACAAAGCCTAGCACAAGTGATGCTAGACCTTCGAAATCAATTTGGCCCTTCAGTTGTTGCAGACAGATGCATTGCTAAATTTTCAGACATGACTGTTCTGAATTTAATCATCGATGGAGTGCGAAGTGAAGCGGAATTAACTGCCTTCAAACAAGCAATAGAACAGGTCACAGTCGTGGCTGTTCACGCTTCACCAAAAATGCGTTTTACCCGGCTCCAGAATCGCCGTCGTGCCGATGATGCCTTAACCCTTGCCCTTTTCCACGAACGTGATGCAAGGGAGCTTGATGTGGGATTAGGTCGGGTCATTGCTCAAGCCGATATTATGATCGTTAATGAAGGCGATTTCAACCAAATTCAAACCCAAGTCCGAAACATTCTCAAAGCAGAATTCAACCTTGATTAATTACAGGAGGATCATCGTGGTGATTTCTGTTAAATTGTGGGCCGATGTTAAACCGACTGAAGATATCGAAAAGGTGAAGCAAGCCCTTACCAACCTTTGCCCTCCTGCAACAATCATCGTTGAAGAAGATTTGAAGCAGGGTTTTATTGTCAAAGGCTCCGCTGTGGGACCGGAAGCAATCGCAACCTTCGCCAAGAAGTTCAGAGAACAACGCATTCTGGAAGCCGTTCGTCAAAAGTTTCTTAAATTAGTCCAAAATGGACGCTTGATTTTTGGAATGCAGCGGCAAGCCGCCTTTATGAATCGCTTTCACATCTGCGACCTTAATGATTACTCTGCTATGGGTCCCATTCGTGTAGAAATCCAAGCCACTTATCTCCAGAATGTTATCGATTATATCAGCCCGCCTACACTCAAAGGAAAACCACAATTCCAGAAGGATCTCAAACTCGAATAACCTCCCTAACTCTTACCACGGCTAGGTTTCGGGGGTCAGTTCAATAAAATCAAAATCATTAGGTGCAACACTATTCAAAAAAATGGACCTAGCTTCTAACACGTGCAGTTCTGTTGACATGTACCGGGGACTGATATGAACCAGAGCTAACTGTTTTGCTTTTGCTTGAAGCGCAACTTGTGCGGCTTGAGCTGCAGTAGAATGAAGATACTCGGCCGCATTCTTTTGGTGTGACTCTGAAAAAGTCGCATCATGAATGAGCAAATCAGCATTTTGCGCTTCAACTATCAACTGAGGATTGGGCGAAGTATCACCAGAATATACTAACATTACCCCCTTCCTCACCGGATTCATCACATCTGCGGGACTTATTTTTTTACCAGTAGGGGTTCGGATTTCCTCACCTTGTTGGAGTCGTTTACGCAGGGGACCAGATGGAATGCCTAAACGTTCTGCACGGGCTGCATTGAATTTACCTGGAATATCTGCCATCTGTAATTTAAATGAAAGTGCAGGAATACTGTGCAGGGCAGGAATACAGTCAACCTGATATTTAGTATGTTGTGAAATTGTACCTCCTTCCACCTCATGAACGGTTAAATCGAATTCAAGTTGAACTTGGGTCAATTCCATTGCAACGTCAACGAACTCTTTGATACCCTTTGGGCCATATACGGTCAATGGGCTTGTGCGACGAAACATTGCCATCGTGGAAAGTAATCCTGGTAGACCGAGTACGTGGTCACCATGCATATGTGAGATGAAGATTTCTTTAATTCGTTGAGCACTAAGGCTCGCTCGTTGAAACTGCATTTGTGTTCCTTCACCACAATCAAAAAGAAGAATTTGGCCTTTGGAAAATACTGCAATTGCAGGTAGCGCACGATTTTGTGACGGAACCCCACCACCTACACCTAAGAAATGAACTTGCATCGTTACTCCCGAAATGTTACTTTCGTTGCAATACAACAATATGACGGTTAAGACTTCGGTGAATGCGCATGGTATGCGCTTCAACCAAAGTAAAACAATCTGAAGGTATAATATCTTCTGTGAAGTGCTTTAAGGGAAGGGCAAGGCAAAGAAAGCCTTCTGATTTCAAAGTGGCAGCTAATGCTCGTAAACTAGATTGAATTAAAGACAACACAGCAGCCCCCTTGGTGGAACTGGATCTTCCGTAAGGTGGATCAGTCGCAATCGCATCGATAGCCATTGTTTTTATTGGCGGAGTTCGTGCGTCTGCAAGGGTTCCATTGAAAGGAACTTCAAAGTGTTCCAAATTAAGCTGACACCCTTTTAGAATTGCGGGATCAATATCCAATCCCATAGGAATACATCCAATATCTGCTGCTTCTAGAAGAAGCCCTCCCGTTCCGCAGAAGGGATCTAAGAATCGTTTGCCAACAGTGGCTCGACTGAGATTTACCATGACTCGAGCAATTTTAGGATTGATTGCACTTGGAACGAAAAATGGACGTAATGGGCTGCGTCGTTGAGAAAGCCCTTCTCTATCTCGGGACGCAATATGGGGTCCAAAAAAGAAGCGGTCATTTGAAATTACACCCAGAAATAACATATCGGGTGCTGTTAAATCGACTTCCACTTTACCACGCATAGTTTCACTAATGAGAGATCCAATTTTTGCCTGAAGGTCTTCCACATCAATAGGGGTAGTTTCACGATGAACACGTGTTATCTTAATCCCAAACCGGTCCCCCGGTTGAATCCAAGATTCAAATTTACATGTTCTCACAGACTGGAGGATGTCTTCTTCGTTTGAACTTGATTCAAACAAAACTAGACTCGAATGATTCGCTAAACCCGCACGATGCGTTGCTTTTTTCGCTCCTTCTGGTTCAACAGTAAGAACTAGCACCCGCCCCCAGGTTCCATGATGCTGGTAAGAATAACCTTCTGCTTCTAAGGCGGCACAAATCTCTGCTTGAGGCAGAGTATCATGCTCACCTGATACAATGAATAAGCACCGAGGCTTTCCGATGGGGCTCACCGTTTTTCCTCCAAATCTAATATCATCACGATTGCATCTTCACCATTTCCATAATATTTACGGATTCGTTTAACTTCAAAAAAGCCTAGTTTCTCATACAAAACTTTCGCACTATAGTTCGAAACACGCACCTCAAGAACCACTCCCTTACATTTTTTTACACGCAGAACTGAAATTAGTTCTGACAATAATTGGTGTCCCAATCCTTTGTTACGATATGGTATACTTACAGCAATTGACAGTATATGCCCAACTCGGTATTGCAGATACTCATCGATTTCAGCTGCGGCATATCCATAAACTACGTCGTGATCCTTTTGCGCTTTTACGGCAACGAGGAAAAGGTCAGGGGCGGTTGTTGCTAAGTGCTGGAAGATTTCCTTCGAATAAGGATCAATGAAAGCCTCAAATTCAATTTGGGTGATTTGATTGAAATCTTGGTTCTTGATAGGTCGAATTTTTAACATTCCATGGTTTCTTTGCATTGGATAGAAATATGTGTGTGCATTATGGTCTAATCAGTTGCCGAGGCGGCGCGTCGTGAAAATAGTGGCTAAAAAAATGAAAGCAGGACTTGTGGTCGTTGTCCCGGAAGACATGGATGATCTCTGGCACCTTTATAATATCATTCTCCCTGGCGATCAAATTGCGGCCCGGACGGTTCGTCGTGTCCGACGAGATATCGATGATACTTCTCGACCAGATAAGGGCGAACGTCGACCCATGTTTATTCGATTAACAGTCGAAGAGGTGGCCTTACACAAGTATTCAAATCGCCTCCGTGTCAAAGGGCAAATTCTAGAAGGTCCCCAAGACCTGATATCATTGGGTACATATCATACAATAAACGTAGAACCCGGATTAAAGGTCGAAATTGTCAAAACGTCATGGCCCCGACCCCTTCTTCGAAGATTAGAAGATGCCGCGTCACGCAAGGGACAGCGATTAATAATCATTGCTGTTGAGGAAGGGCAATCGGCGATTGGAATCATTGACGATTCAGGTATTGACGTGCGGGTTGAAATTCATGGCACCGCGCGAGGAAAATATGGGAAATACATCCAAACGGCTGACACTTTAGATCAAATGTTTGCAGGTGTTGCCACACAACTCCATGAATTATTAGAACGTTTACCCGAGGTGAGTCGGGTCGTCATTGTTGGACCCGGATCTACCAAAGACAAACTCGCAGAGTATCTTTTATCCAAAGTTCCCAAGAGTAAGGGACGAATTTTCATCGAGCATGTAAGTACCGGCACCGTTTCTGGAATTTATGAAGCATTAAATCGCGGGATTATTGAGCGAATTGCTGGTGAAATTCGGCTTAATCGGGAAATCCATCTCATAGATGAGGTCATGCGGCATTTAGGCAAGGGGTCAGGAAAAACGGTATATGGGTGGAATGAAATTATACGAGCAGTTCAATTTGGGGCTGTGGAAACCCTACTTGTTTTGGATAAATTGTTTCGACAAGCACCTCCTGACCAACGTCGGGAAATGGAAACTATCATGCGTCAAGTCGAAGAGCGTGCTGGGTCCATAGAAATATTTAGTGCAGATCACCAAGCGGGAAAACAACTTGAAGGCTTGGGTGGAATTGTCGCTCTCCTACGCTTCCCACTGCCTGAGGCTTAAAGGGGAGTATAGGAAACTTGGAATCGACTTGTAATTGGATACTCTTCGGATATTCCAACTTCAAATCCTTGGGTTTTTAATTTCGTAGCAAGACGACGTACTATTCGAACTGATGTTTCAAGCTGTCCACGTGTTTCGTTAATCCAAAGATCAGCACTTGAAACCTGAAGTTGCGTGAGGAGAACATCCTGCGCTTCCTGTAAGGACACACCAGATGGAGGCTTAATTATCCCTTTTGCTAACAAGCCTTCTTTGGTAATTTGCTCAAAATGTCTTGCGACGTTCTTTGCACGGCGTCTAAACCGGTTCCGAAGTTGAATGCCATCTTTTAATGAAAGGGGGCAATAATGCACATTGAGCCTCGTCTTTTTGGCTGCCCATTCTACTAATTTCAATGCTACTTTTTCACTACCTTGAACTGCTGCAATTGTATCCGCTTGCAAACGCATTCCGCGTTTTTTTAATGCCCTTGCATTCAAGGCTGTAAATTCTAATTCGTTAATGTTGACAAAATCGATACCTATCTCATCAAGTTGAACTAACAACGATTTCATTTGATTCAACATTCCGGGAATCGCAGGGACCTCAAGACCTAGCTTTGCACGCCCTTTCATCATTTTCCATAATGTTGGATAATCTTCACCGACTTCAAAGCGATGAAGGCGTAATTCATCAAGTCCCGCATCTAGCAGAGTCTTCACCGCATCAAGGGGAACCGGTTCAAGTCCTGTATAGAGGTGGACATGAAAATCAGGTCCAAATTCATTTTTGAATGCTTGTATAAATTGAAGCGTCCGATTAACTTCAAGGAGCGGTTCTCCACCTGTTATTCCCATTCCTGTTGCATCGATCATTCGAGCTTCAGTAATGGCTTGCTGGAGGTCTGTAACTTCCACTTCATTTGCAAAGACAACTGATTCACCTTGGCGTTCTTCAGATATTGGACAGTAAAAACAGGATTTGTTACAACGTCCTGTGACGAAGAGGACAAGTTTTGCCCCTTTCATACATTCACGGCAGCCTTTAACCAAGCGGCCAGTGTAAGGGGAGTTTCCTCTGGAAAGGTGTACGTCTTGAGTCACGCAAGCTCACCCCTTCTGAACTCGTCGCCGAACAACTGGGTCACGATCAGAAATATGTTTTAGGAGTGATTCAAACGTATCATCTGGTGCTAATGGCCGTTTCAAGTACACCCCTGTTCGTCCTACTTCATCTCGGCGCATCAGTACCTTAAGTCGTTCTTCGACAATTTTTCTCTTTACTCCCACAATTTTCGCTACCAAAGTTTCATTTCCTACCACTGGTGTTTCGATGTGCCCTTTCTTTGTGGGTGTAATGAGAAGTAACCGTTTATCAACTCCGGGAACCCGTATCTCTTTTTGAAGCTCAATTTTTGTGAGACTTCCTCCAAACCGGTAGAATTCAAGTTCTATTGGGGCAGGGCTAGTCAAGGGGAAGGTAACCACCGTATTAGCTGGTAGAAAGATGTGGGCCTTGATGGCATGAAAGGGGGTTGCGTGAACTAATTGCCGATGAATTATTTGATATCCTGATTGTGTTAAGGTCAATTCAACTGTGAACGAAGGTACAACACTTGGAAGGTAGATATCAATATCACTTTGGTCAGATACATCACCCCGACAAAGGCTGCCGTGAATAATTGGTTCTATTCCAGTGTGTTCGAGGAAAGCCATGATTTCTATTGCCCTTTGACGTAACTTCGTTAGTGTAGTCCATCTTGCCTGATCATAGGTAATTTCCTTACTGCCCGTATCACGGCGAACGGTTTTTTCTCGGGGCATTGGTATTCAATCCCTTTCGTGTAACCCTGTTTCTTTTCCCGTATTTGTATCAATCCAATCAAGATATGCGTCATGGCCTCTTTCGATGTCAAGGCTTACAATCTCAGGTACTTCATAACTATGAAGACTTAGGACCAATTCACGAAGTGGTTCAAACAGCTCTCGCTTGGTTTTAATAATCAACAAAATTTCATTGTCATTAATAATTTTCCCTTTCCAGCGATAGATTGTTTTTTGTTCTATAAATCCAACACAAGCTGCCAAAGATTCTTCGACGAGTCGCTGTCCAATTGTGTGGGCCTCTATTTCTTTTCCTACAGTGACGAATACAATTACATGTCCAGATGGCATATTATCACACTCGTAAAAACGAGCCCCGACCGCATCTCTTAAAAGCTTCTCTCTCATCGGTGCATCAAACATTTATACCGATTCTGTAATTTGTGAAGACCTTCGAGGCGACAAAACTCATGTTACAATTATTCGATTTCCTACTCCCCTTCTTACCTTGGATTCTTATTTTTCTTGTATGGATGATAATCATAGCGTCTGCCTCCTTCTTTAAACTCGAACGGTATGGAATTGAAGTGGGTCCATTCATGCTGTTTGCTCGAACTGGGCGTTTCAACAAACTCTTAGACCGGGTTGGTAATTGGCATCCACGCGCGTGGCGGTATATCGGGTCTGGCTTCATTGGAGTTGCCTTCTTTTTCTCCCTCTTTGGTTTCTGGTATATGGGATTTAATGTCTATCAATTCATCCTAGCCTTAATCGGACAACCGAGCATCCCCGGACCAGTTGCCCCACTTATTCCGGGGGTCACAATGTCTTTCCAATTCTTTCTCATGATCCTTATTCCTCTCATCGTGGCAATTATAGTCCATGGGCTAGCTCATGGACTATAATTGCC
>JBHLSA010000038.1:0-10737 GCA_048882025.1 Candidatus Thorarchaeota archaeon
AAGTGGCTCCCGCTTCTTTGAGTGTCTTTTTAGTACGCTCCAATACCCACGCTGCATAAGCTGCTACTGCCACTTGAGTCACCTCCTTATCCTGTCAATCTATTTATCAGTTTTTAGCTACGAAGGTTCCCGGCTGTTCCGTATCATAATTGCAGAATTCAATATGATAATCAACATCATACCAAATATCACTACAAGGGTTCCGATGCCGAAGGTTCGTTCAGCAAAGATATGACCTTCTAGAGCTATCCCTATACCTGCAGTAATGAAAGATCCCGCCACACCGAGTCATACATATTCCCGTTTTCTCATCATGAAAACCTCAACTAAGTTGCTCTAAACATTCTAGGTATGACAAATGGCTATAAACAGCTGTGGATTAATTCTCCATAGCCTTCATATGTCGTGCTACAAAAAATTCATTTTCAGAAACTTCTTTGTATTCCATAGAATTTCATTAACACGACTATCGAGGCTGGCAATCAAGCACCTCTTGCATCAATGATCCGATCTCAACCTTAGTGATTTGTTGTTAGTGAGAATTCGGAGTTCAAGCAAAAACTCGTTTAAACTAGTTCGAAAAATGTTGTAAATACTAGTGATGCCGGGAAGATGTAGTCTAGGATATCTAATGAACGAAGATCGTTTATAATTGCAGCACTATCCGTAAAATTAGTGCGTACATAGTACCAGTGGTTTCCATAGGGATACACCCAACCATCCATTCGCAGGTACACTCGGTAAATACAGGCTAGCGTATAGTTATTGTTCGTTGCATAAAGGTAAAGTGTCCTGCACATGGCATCCCATGGGTCTGTACTGGTTGCCCATTCTACATTATATTCTGTGTATTGGGGGTGATTAAACATAATCACTTCAGGATTTAGAGCTGTGAGATATTCGTTTGTTAATCCATAATGCGCAATGTAGGGATCGTTGAGACCAAATGCATCAACTGTATGCCAATCTGCATAGAATGGGATTCCACCGGCTTCCGAGACAACCATTGTATAGCCATTGTTTTGATAATCATGAAGGGTTTGTCCCGTGTATAAAGCATCGGGGAGTTCACCCCACGGCAAGGTAAAGATACGGGTCACAGCAGGTTGGACTAAGGCCGCTATGAACATTACGAGAATAGCAATGTGTGTTAATTTTTTCCTTGAAAATGCTACCTTGGAAGCGATTTGCTGAAAATGGTGCGGCTTAAAGAATGCTATAGCTTGGGCAAAGTAAATGAGTAAAATTGGTAGAATGGGAAATTGGTAACGTAATTCGATATTCTGAATTTGGTTAATCGCAAAATACGCAATAAGATACAGAATCGGTGGGAGTGTCAGGAAAAAGAAGGATCGGTAAGGCTTTCGGTCTATAATCAGAATCCACAAACATACAACAATTATTGGAAAAATATAATGAAAAGCAAATACTCCAAGTACATAAAAGGCGCTAGGATAGATCAGGAGGTTGCCAGTTTTTACATAGAAAGGATTTGGTAGCAGCCATCCGAAATATAACCATACCCATCCATAAAATATCGTCATCACTCCAACGTAAGGTAAAATTACTCGAAGAAAGTACTGGGGACGGCTGATATCCTTTCGTAACCACATTACAATGAACACTGTGGCCACACTAACTAACGCACCTTCGGGTCTAGTCAAAGACAATAGGATACAAACTAATGAAAGAACATATAATGGAACCCAAGACGAAGTCGGATTTGGCCTAAGAACTCCCCAAAGACTGACACCAAAAACAAGCGTCATCATCAACGTAAACATAACAGCATCAAACCCCATCAATGAGAGCGCTACTGCTTGGCTCATGGCTAAAATACTACAAGAGGTAATCGCGAGAAAATTCTCTAGTTTTAGAACGCTTCTTTCAATCGTGTAGACTACAATTATCAGAGAAATGCCGGTGGTGACTCCAAGGGCTTGCGATGCCACCTCCGGGGTTAAGCCCATTCGGATCATTCCGGCAAGGATGACTGTTGTAAGCATGGAAGTGCATCCCCAAACTGGAGTATCACCCGGATTGAACACAACCCCAAATCCATAGGCGAGATTTCGGGCATAACGCAACATAATGAATCCGTCTTCGAGTATCCAGCAAGGAAATAATATCACAAAAATCAGGAATATGCTAATAGGCAGCAGAATTCCCAGCCACTTTTTAGCGCTGCCCAGCCGGTCATCCAAAGGCTGTGCCTGTGTCATTTAAGGGCTCTCCGAATTATCTATTAGAAGTGACAAATAATATATGTCTACTCAATACCTGACCGCAAAGTGATTTAGTGGCTAAGCAACATTCTAGAATTCTTATAATCATTGTGATACGTAAAAAAAGAAGCAATAAGAACTAGTAGCACCCTTATTTTCAACCACTGAATAACATAAAAGCCACAGCTTAGAGCTATTGAATTATATCTTTGCAAGTTAATGGTGAAACTCAGTGGAAGCATCACAATCAGCAACTAGATCACGTAATTTCTTTGGAGGATTTAGCCTCCGAAAAATGCCAATTCTACTACTGAGCTTTCTCATTCTAACTATTCCTATCAGAATCTCCAAATCGATTAGGAATTATGCAAACAAGGTTTCATTCCATGAATATCTCTACCATGTTTGCGAACGTCTTCATTTACTCGGCTTTCTTCCTAGAATCGAATCAACATTATTTCACTTCCCTGGAACCTATGAAGGTGATTTAGCCACATTCCTCGCAAAATCCACTGGCAAACTTTTTGTGGATATTGGAGCTAATGTTGGTCGATATACAGTCCTTCTGGGTCATCATTTTCATGAAATAATCGCAATCGAACCTGTTCCCCACACGTTTCAATATCTTCAAGCTAACGTGTTGCAAGCAGGGCTTTCAAACGTGGAATGCCTTCAATGTGCCATCTCCAATGAAATGGGAATAGCAGATTTGCACCTAGCTACAAGTGCTGAAAGCCATTCGCTTGTCGACGATCACAGGAATGGCCATCGTCTCCCAGGAACTGAAAGAATTGTTGGGGAGCTGACAGGAAAAAGAATTAGGGTTCCAACCCAAACGCTGGCATCTATTCTCAAGGGTCGCACTGCTGATTTAGTTAAGGTGGATGTTGAAGGTGCGGAGTGGCTAGTTCTTGAGGGGGCTAATGGAGTGATAAATCAAGTGAAGAGTTGGGTTCTAGAACTCCATGATTGGCAGGATGAAACGCAAAGAAGGAACATAGAGGCTTGGTTTACAGCCCGGGGCTACCAAAGTTTATGGTTAGATGATAATCATATCTATGCAAAGCAGAAATAGAATATCGTTTTTCTCTCCCAGATTGGTTTCCAATGCTTCTTACAATTGCTTTTAAAAACCTGAATCAGAAAAGGGAGTAGAATATTTCTGTGCTCATCTCTGGTGGTTAATCTAGTGCAGTTTGATATCGTTATTCAAAATGGGCGTATCATTGATGGATCCGGGCGTTCCTGGTATCGAGGAGAACTTGGCATCAAAGATGGAAAAATCGCGAAAATCAACAAACACCTGAATGCATCTGCAGATAAAATCATGAATGTTGCAGGAAACATTGTCTGTCCAGGTTTCATTGATATGCATTCACATTCCGATTCTTTCCTTTTATTGTCAGGAGAGATGGATTCCTATATTCGACAAGGAATTACGACCTGTGTAAATGGTATGTGTGGTTCCAGTCTTGCTCCAATTCCTGAAGGACGAGAAACTGAAGCGAAGAAAAAATTCACTGACGACTTGCCATTATTTGTAGATGTTGAAATTACCTGGAATACCTTTAGCTCCTATCTTATGGAAATGGAAAAAATTCCATGCTACCTGAATACCGCCTTTTTTGTTGGATTAGATTCCCTTCTGTTCGCGGGGCAACCAGGCGAAGAAAATCGTCCACCCAATCGAGAAGAATTGAACAGCATGAAATCTTATCTTGATGAAGCGATGCAGGCGGGTGCATTTGGTTTGAGCACTGGTTTGATTTATCCCCCACAAGCTTATGTGAAAACTAAGGTACTTATTGAACTTGCTAAGATAGTTGCCCGATACAATGGTTATTATTTTTCTCATATTCGTAATGAAGGAAAATTTGTTGTAGACGCAGTGAAAGAATGTATTGAAATTGTAGAGAAATCCGGGTGTGCGGGAGGACAGGTTGCTCACCACAAAGTATCTGGAAAAGCCTATTGGGGTGCTAGTAAAGACACCCTAAGTCTTATTGAAAAGGCAAATCAACGCGGTGTCAGTGTATTTTGCGATCAGTATCCTTACAATCGTGGGATGACTTTCCTTGCCACCCTTCTTCCTCCTTGGGCACATGAGGGGGGAATAGATCAATTACTAGCTCGCTTACAAAATCCAAAAGAAAGAGAGAAAATCCGCCAATATATCACCGAAAATCAGGGCGATTGGGAGAACTTCATTAAGGTTAATGGGTATGACAAAATCTATCTTGCCCAAACTTATACCGAGAAGTGGAAACCATATCAAGCAAAGAGCCTTACCGAAATCACAGAACTGGTTGGTGCTCCTGATGAGTTTTCAGTACTGATTGACCTCCTCATTGATGAGAAAGCTGCATGTTACATGACGATTGAAACTATGGGTGAGGAAGATATTCGACGTATTATGACAAGTAAATTTCAGATGTTTGGTACTGATGCCGCTGGTATTCCCTTTGATTCTGAATTTACAGGGCTCCATCCGCGCTTTTTCGGGACTTATCCACGGGTACTTGGTAAATATGTTCGTGAAGAGCAAGTACTCACTTTAGGTAAAGCAATTCAGAAAATGACTGGGTTGCCAGCCCAAAGATTAGGTTTAAAGGATAGAGGTCGAATTCACGAAGGGTTCTGGGCTGATATCGTCATATTCAATCCGAACACAGTTAGCGATCTGGCTACTTTCGAAAATCCTCACCAATTTCCTTCAGGAATAATTCATGTGCTAGTCAATGGTGAACCTGTCGTTCAGGAAGAGACTATTCAAAAGGTCTTCCCCGGGAAAGTGATTCGCCGATCCAAATAACTCTCGCCTTGCGAATCAAACCAGTCAAATACGCCCAAATGTGGCATTGTGCCCTGAGAAACTTGAAAAACGAATCATGTGCATGTTTAATGTGGATTTGCACCTCATACAAACAGTATAGGTGCAATTGATATTCGTGCTAGATTTTTTGAGGAATGCACAGACACTCCTGCGGGCACAAGTGCTTAAGGCTTGTGACTGTTATGATGTAGCTGTAACTGGTTTGATTTGATCCAAAATGAAACCTTTTTCTTTAAAAACTGGGTCAAAGATCAGTAAATACAAGTTTAACGTAGATTCAACCATTCCATTAAATTCGAAAAGATAATAAGTTCACTTTCAAATGAAGGAAACAGAAGGTTAACAGCTATGTCTGCTATTCGCCGTTTTATGAATTGGCTGGGCGGTGGACCCGATCTTAATAAGCTGATTTTCCGCCTCGATGTGTTTTGCCGAAAAATGGATTTACAGAGGAAGATGTTAGAAAAGGAGGCGAGTAAGAGTCGCCAACGAGCCAAGAAATACCGCCTTAACGGCAATATGGATGCCACTCGGATGTACTTGCAGCACCATCTCCGGTTCCAAAAATGGTCTCTTAGTGTCGATGCTTATCGTTTACGTATTGAAGGATTACAGACTCAATTGCGTCAAAGCCAAGCTATGGGTGAAGTTGCCAAGATTCTTGGACAGCTCAATTCTGCCTTGGGTGGTTTGAAGAACCAAGTCAAGGTGCCTGAGGTAGCCAAACTTGTGGACCAGATTGAGGGCAACTTGCGCCACTTTGAGATGACCCAAGAAGTCGCCGAAGCAGGGATGGACCGAATGGCCGTTTCCACAGAGGTTACTGATGGCGAAGTGAAAGATGCTTTGAAAGAACTAGATTCTGAAATTGAAATCGAAACGGGCACGTCACTTCCTGAACCTGAAAAACGGGTTTCCGAATTAGAAAAGGAAATTGAGCGATTGAAAGAGGAGAGTTAGAAAATGGTAAAATTCTGGGAAAAACTGTTTCCAAAAAAACCTGAACCCAAAGAGGAGACTATTGCTCGGATTCATCGGGTCACAGACAAACTCGAAGTCCGGGGCAGACAGTATGAAACAAAAGCTAATGATTCTAGAATCAAAGCTATTCGTTATGTGCGCCGTGGTGATCGAAAAGCAGCGAAATTGCAACTGCGTCGACGTCAGCGCTATCTTCGTAAGGCTCGGTTAATTGAGCAAGAAATTGACCTTATGGAACGGGGAGTTGAAGCGATAAACCAAGCCCGTGGTGAGACTGAGGTTATCGGGGCGTTGAAGGGAATTGGAGCGGAATTACAGAATCTCCGCGAAACGGCTTCACCAGAAGTTGCTCGAGAAGTTATCCTTGAAACTCAGGCACTCATTGAAGAAGCTGAAGCCACTGAAGAAATTCTTGGTCTAGGACTTGAAGATGAGGAACTTGATGCCGATGTGGAAGCTGAACTCGAGGACATAGAAACCATGATTGCACTTGAAGAAGCAGGTCAATTGCCTTCTGTCCCTGAGGGTGAAGAAGAAATCCTGGAAACCTCAGAGGAACGACGGGAGCGAACGAAACGTGAGCTTGAACGTATGAAAAAAGAAGTTCAAGAATAATCAAGTTAGCGTGAACTATCCATTCCTCTTCGGGTCTTTAAATCACGAATTTGAGCCTCAACTAGGTAGAGTTCTTGCGTTAAAGATCGGTATTGCTTGAAGAATTTCTCATCAGAAAGTTTCCCTTCTTCAAACTCTTGCTTTAACAGATCCATTGTCGACTCAATGCTAAACCGCTGTTGTTCCAACTGAAATACAGGATCTTGTCCCAAGGAATCGGGTCGGCGGCTAAATAAGGATGAACGGGATTGAAAATATCCTTCGGTATAGGGATAAGGGCGTGGAAGGTCAACAGGACTTGTGTGATCAACCTCCTCGGGAGAGACAGCATAATTAATGAGTTGATCGAGTTCATTTCGTAGCGAGGACACATCCACTTTCATATTTAACACTCGGAGTGATCCTGAGGTTGTAACCAAACTATGGTCCGAGAATCCAGTAGCTAAGGAAATGGCATCAGGGATTTCTTCTAAGACTTTCGACGGTCCACCAATTTTCAAATCAACATCATCAGCTACGATGTGAATTCGCCGACGTAGACGTCCTTGGATTTCCACATTAGTGATAGATGATAATGGTACCTTGTGAACGATGCGTGTTTCTTTATTGAAGAAACCCTTTCGGCCTAAGAATAGAAGGCGTTGAGTAGTGATGAACAGCGAACCATTTCCCATCCCCTCGTTTACCTCGGACTTGCTTAGATTCACTGGTTGAATTGCTGCAACGGGTCTTTCATTTTCTAATATTGGTAGGTGTTCTATGTAATCATTGAAGAGTTTGTGCCATTCAGCCAGTTGGGTCAATCGTGTTTCAATTGTTGCCATTGTGACGTCTAAACCGTTGACCAAATCCCGGCAATAGGCTTGATAATCCGCTACATCTTCCTGGATAGCTTCAATTAAGCCAGCAAGTAGAGGAAAATCGGTAACCGTCCAACGTTCCGGATTCAAAAATCGAATTTTACTTGCCCGATGCCGCTCAACTACATTTCTTGCACGAAAGAGAATTCGTTCATGGACACTGGGTAAATCTGATTGCATTAATTCTAAGAGCTCCTTCTCGACTTCAGGGTCATGCAAAAAACTAGCCATTCGGAGTTCGCGAATTCGCCACCTTAGAATTCTTAATCGCGCAGCGAATCCAGATAGTAGTTCGTGCCCTGTTCGTAATCTGTAATAGGTTGTGCGGAACCGACCTACGAGTTCTTGGCGCATATTATGGATTGGAATAATTTCTTCTGAACCACAATTTGGGCAAAGATAAAGACGGCGTGTTGCCTGTTGGGCTGGTTCTTCACACTCCCCACAAACCCAATTCTCATCTTCTCGTTTCTCAATCTTGTCTGGACCACATCGTGCACAGGTAAAGAATTCACTCAGATCCTGCCGAGCGCAAGGAAGGCAAAACACTTGGCCACATTCTTTACAATAGCGCTCGGCCATATTGATATGGCAGGAAGGGCAGAAGCCACTGTTTTTTGAATCCACCGCTGGCTGGGACATGAACCAATCGTTTCAAAGATTCCACATATACTTTTCGTGAAATCACGAAAACAGCTCTAAAAGCGTCTAAACGAGGGTTTTCTTCCGACTTAATTCACTGAGATAGCGCGCGGGATAATGGCTCTTTAACACTTTAAGGGGGCATTTTAATGATTACAATTTGGCGATTGAGTGGCAGTGCCACATTATAGACTTTGGTTTTACCAAACTTCACTTTTCGTAATCCTCGATGGGCATGACCATGAATCGCTAGCATTGGTGTGTGGCGTTTTAATAACTCTTCAACTCGGATGCTTCCCATTTGTGCATAAGCACGTTGCGTTTCTCCTTTAAGGGTGGAAAAAGTAGGAGTGTAATGTGTGAGAAGTATAGTAAAGGGGGTTTGTGTTTTGGCTTCAGTTAGAAGGCGGTCAAGTTTGTTAAGGCGTTGTGCATATGATTCTCGAATACCTTCAATATTTCGAGATTGCCAGAATGTGGGCTGATCGAGTACACCACGGCTTCCAATGATCACAACAGGTTTTCCTCGGATTACAACTGATATGGGTTCATCATCGAGAAAAAGGATAATGTCTTTCGCGGCAGATCGGAGTGTGTCTTTTATTGAGTCATAATCGTCATTTCCAAAGCATGCTATAGCAGGACACCTTAATTTGGCATCCACTAGTTTTTGCACTAATGGCACGATGCCCGTAGGGTTGCCACGATTGACAAGGTCGCCTGCGATGAGGAAAAGGTCAAGATTGGATGGGAGTTGTTGAAGTGCTCTAATGAATAGTCCCTGGTACTGGGGCCAATGAATATCGCTGGTGGCGGCTATTCGCAGCTTAACTTCCTCCACAATCACAAGATGATGAAGATAGTGCCGAGCAGTATATTCAATAAACCTAGATATGCCCCAAGTTTATCAAGGAGGCTCGCTCGTGATGCATTAGCAGTGGGATTTCGAAGAATTAGTATAGCAGATACGGCAACACAGAGGGCTCCTGGAATTAGAAGCACAATATATAACGGACCGGTCCAATTCCAGCCTACAAGGTTTGCTATGAAGGGTAAACAGAATCCTATGATTCCAATGAAGTTGAATACAGCCGCTAAATAAGCCGCTGTTTGGATTCCATATCTTCGAGCAATAGTCTGAACATCTCGAAATGCATCCCCTTCAACATCTTCTATTCCCTTAATTACTTCCCGACCTTGAAGCACACTGGCTGCTGTAATGAAATAAACAAAGATTACCTGGGGAATAAACACGTAAGTGACGAGAGCACCATAGAAGAGTCCAAAGGCAAAACTAATTGCTACTGTGAAATTTCCTAGTATACCCATAACCTTCCCTTTTGCTGCATAAAGCAATCCAACTACAGCAAAGAGTGCAGCAATCGCCACGGTCCAAAAGCCAATAAACGAGTAAGGAATTGTCAAGACTGAGAATAAAAGCGATAGGAGAATAAGGATAATTGTCCATGCTTTTGCTTGTCTCAATGATATTTGACCACTAGGGAGTGGGCGTTCTGGCCGGTTTACTTTGTCAATGTCAATATCATAGATGTCGTTTACTACATTTCCCGCTGCTGCTAGAAAGATATAGGTCAGTGCACAAAGAATTATTACGAAAATGAGTTCGGGGATGGTCCAGCGTACTAATCCTAAGTTGCTTATGATAAACCAGTTGGTGGATAGAATACCAATGATACTTGTCAGGCTTCCGAAAAGAGGATTGGCTGGACGCATGATTGTAATGAAAGCTTTGAGATTCATTTAGTACCATCTCGCAGATGGAAAGAGCATTAAATCTTTCTGGCTTAAATAAGGAACGGCAGGGAAGTATAAAATGGCAGAATACTTTCATTGACCTCTCTGATTTGTGTCTGTTCGTTCAAACGAACATGGATGAATATCTAAAAAAGGAACAAGCATTGCACACTAACTTGGGTAAAACCGCTTGTCAAATAGCAACTTCCACTTTGATCCCAACCCAGCAAAGCACAATAGCTTACTCCAACTAGGCTATCTAACAAATTCTCACCAACCTAAACCTTTTGTTTTAGGCTTGGAAGATCTTTCTAATCTATTCGTTGTTGGTAGTCGTGCACTGGACATCTATTACAAGATGTTCATCCAGTTATGTGATGAACAAAAAATTCCGATATTGGTTTTCATGGGGGTCGAGGCTACTGGTGATGAAGATGAAATATGTGAAAGCCCTATCTGGAATTTGAATCTCTTAACCGAGATTATTAGCTTCAACTTGCTGGATTTCACGGAGGGGCATTATCTTTTTCAATACATCTCAATCCTGATTAGCCTTCTCGAAGATTTTGCACCTCTTTCATCAACCGCTCGGAACCTGCTTCACATCATCTTCTGGAAAGCTCTTTTCAATGTTTACAAGCCAACATTTCAATATTTCCAGAGTATTCTCTATACCTATCGCCATTATGGTGCTGTTTATAATGAACTCTGTCGCTTGCTTGTTGCTATCCCACAAGAATTTTTTATGCTAAACTATGATACCCTTTCGCTAAATCGCATTCAGCATCTTCCAACAATCATCTCTGGCTTTGATTCTCCAAAAACA
>JBHLSA010000039.1:0-3947 GCA_048882025.1 Candidatus Thorarchaeota archaeon
CATAGCTTCCCTATCAATATTTACAGTCATCTCAGCAATGATATCAAATCCTATCTTATTCAGTCCCTTTCGAATAACTTTGAGCGTAGTTAGTTCTTCATCATATTCAACAACCAAACGTCCAGACATTGAATGTTCTACAACAGATAGTACTCCTTTAGTGTCTTCGACAGTTTCTTTGATATAGGACCATTCATCAGGACGCGGAGTAGGTGAAAGGGTGATTGTAAAGGAGGTTCGTTTGGGTGTATACCCTGTTGAAGCAACAGCCGCTTCAAGTTCTTCGCGAGTAACTGCACCAGGCAGAAAATCAATTGTCGCTTTTTCTTCAAGAAGATTTACAGATGCTTTTGCTACACCGTTTTGTTGAAGTAATGCTTTCTCAACTGTTAGTACACAGCTTGCACAGTGCATGCCTTCTATCCTCATGGATAGACGTTGTGTTTTCGATTCAGTGTCTTTTTGTTCGTTCATGTCCCTCTACTCACCTTCCGTTATCTTTTGTTCGTGCAACTGGCGCTGATAGGCAACAGCACAGTGAGGACAACAGAAGGCTAAGCTGTTGCCATTAATTTCTTTGATGTGGGCACCTTCGTATACCTTGCATCCGCAACTTGCACACACTTTCAAATTGGATTCAAAAGCAGCAGCAGTTATTGATGCAAATCGTTTGAGGAGTCGACTCACAGCCTTTTTACCGTTCGAAGTTAAGCAGTATTCACGGCGGGGACGTTTGCCCACAGGTTTATCTTCGCAGGTAACAATTTCTTGTTCTTCAAGATGCTGTAAAAAAGGATAGAGTGTTCCTGCACTTAGAGAACGCCCTGTACGATGCCTATACTTAGCGATAATACCGTAGCCATGACTCGCACCTTCGTTAAGAACTAAGAGGATGTAAAATTTTGCGAGATCATCTAAAACTGTATCTAAGGGCTTATCATCCAAGTACATCACCGAATTGGGATTAATACCCCACATTGTATCGAATTAGATATATCCAATACGATATATTAATATAGTGCTTTGATATACAAAAAAGAAACCTGCTGAAGACGAGGTGAATCGTCATGGCAATTGATCCAATTTGCAAAATGAAGGTAAACGAACGAACAGCCAAATGGACGTCTAAGTATAAGGGCAAAACATATTATTTCTGTGCACCCGGCTGTAAAACTGAATTTGATAAAAACCCAGAAAAATACGCCACCTAGAATCCGGCAAATTTACTAAATTGAGCCCTAACGGATCTGCGTTTCTTCTAAAGGAAGCATTATCCGGAAAGCGGCACCTGTTTTATGAGACGTTTTAATGAACCCAATTGAGCCCCCATAAGCTTCAAGGACGCGCTTACTAAGGTTCAAACCCAAACCGCCCCCAGTTGTGGTACTACTTCATTCTAAAAGTTTCATCTGAATCTGTTTTGGAATACCCGGACCATTATCTTCGAGATCAACTTGTACCTGAGTATTCTGCTGGGTAACTTTGACATTAACAATTGGCTTTGACCCCGCATGCTGAGCCGCATTCCGAAAAAGATTGTCAAATACCATGGGTAGCAATCGCCCCCCCGCAACCCGTAACGCCTTGGCTTTTTTCGACGCATGAACCTTAACAGTTAGATCTTTATGGGTTTTACATGCCTGAGTAGCAACGCGTTCTATGAGGGCCACAATCTCTTTCTCGGCTTCCTTATCAGGTCGACCAAAGACATCAAGAAGCCGGTTCATTCGTTCAGCAGCAGCACGTGTCGCTACAATAAACTCGTGAAGTTCTGAATCTTGTGGGGTAATCATTTGCGCTACCTCAGTTGTGCTAAAAATAACCTGTAAGTCATTTCCCAAATCATGCCGAAGAAGCGAGGCGTAAAGCTCTAGATCACGATTTGTATGCTTTAGTTCGATTTCTGCTAATTTGCGATCATGGACGTCACGTACAAGGGAATACAATGCAACGACTTTTCCGTTGCGTATGACTTGCGTACTACTTACCTCTCCCCACACCCGTGACCCATCTTTAGTTATAAATGGATATTCATGTGCACCCACTGTCTCTCCCAAAAAAAGACGTTTAGAATTTTCTAGAGCCTTAGGAAGAAATTCTGGGGCAATGAGGTTGAGTCCGGGATAGAATTTGCCTTTTAACTCAGTTGGGTGGTAACCAAGATGTCGTTCAACTGATGGAGACACGTCAATGAGATTTAGATTGGCATCGATGTGAAGAATGACATCAGTGAGATTTTCGAAGAAAAGACGATAACGTTCTTCGCTATCAGCTAATGCTTCTTGGGCAAGCTTTCGATCCGTGATATCCTCAATAGTCCCTTCATAATAGATTAGTTGACCCTGAGAGTTACGAACCGCACGACTATTGAGTAAAACCCAGATTATTTGTCCATCAAGACGACGAAATTCAGCCTCAAATCCACGAACCACCCCATCTTCGGCGACCATCCGTTCCCATTTGCGTCGAGCATTTGGGTCGACATAAAACGAAGAAGCCTGCTTTTTAATAAGGGCTTCCTTATCTGGGGAACCGAGCATTTTCACGAGCGCCGAATTAGCATCAAGAATTTCTCCCTTTCCTGGCTTAGTGCGAAATACGCCAACCGGAACCGTTTCAAACAGACTTCGATATTCCACTTCCTCTTTTTTCAATTTACTAATGTCAGTAATTGTTGCCATAAAATGACTGGGATTCCCTTTTTCATCTGACAACAGTGTTGCAAGGATATGGATGTCAATGAGTCGTCCATCAGTACCATACCGTGAATATTCACCACTAAAATAACCCTTTTTCATAAGCTGCTCAAGAATTTTAGGACCAAGCCCGTCATGAAACACAGAATCCATTGCTATCTTTCCAACCACTTGATCATTTTTAAAAGCCCCAATTAGCTTAAGATACGCCGGGTTGGCAAAAACCACTTTACCTGCCAAATCAGTAATAACAATTCCACTAGGACAACAAGAAAGTGCTTTTTCATGAAGGTTAAAAGGTGCGTCTGCATCTTTGGTAGACTTTTTTGATTTGGAAGCAGATTTTGTTCGTGGCATGGTTACCTATCTCCTAAACGCCGCGTGCAAGAGAAGTGACGGTTCCCCAACCTCTTCTCATTTCCCATCCCGTTAGATTGGATAAGTGTTTTTCGTTCAAAAGTAGCTGTCCTTTCTGTAATTGCGATATTCAGGAAGGAGAAAAAAGAAGATGAGAAATGAGTACTGAAATGCTAATCGACCATGGATTTCAGATGAAGCTTATGCTGCCCTAATTTGCCATCGAAGTTAGCAGCGGTGATACGAATGATACCTGGAACTTGGACAGCTGCCTGAAGAGCCGCTCGCATACCATCACGCACAGTATTTTTACTAAGCCCATTGAGAACAATTTCTAGTACGCTAGTGACATCAGGAGGTACAAGCGAATCAGTAACCTGTTCTCGAAGGGTAGGACAGAGCCGAATGTTGGTCGATGCCTTTAAGAAATCATATTTCGATCCTACTTGGCTTCCGCTCCGACATATACCTCCAGGAAAAGGCGCTACACATCCTTCAACACCATAAATAGCTTCAACAGCGTCTTCAGCGGCTTTGAGAGTCGCTTTAGGTGTTTTGCCCATCAGAATTAGGTTTCCACCACCAACGCCTTTCTTGATTCCAAATTTTTCTTCAATGACGAATTCGCCTTCAATGACAGGGATTCGCCAAGCAAGCAATTTATCACCTACGCGTTTTCGATCTTCGAAACCGTCTCCAAAGTAGCGAAGTTGATCTCCAACATCCACCCATTCCTCAGCATCATCTAATGCGTTATACACATTGGTAGTGGGACAAGTAAGAATGCATTGTCCTGTGCGCTTACGGAGCTGTTTTGCTAAGTCTTTCGTTTTTAAAGCAGCAAAGAGTAGAGTGATCCCGGGACGTTTGTCCGGTGTTTCAGTTTTTGGGATG
>JBHLSA010000039.1:3957-10633 GCA_048882025.1 Candidatus Thorarchaeota archaeon
CCGCGATCCAACGGCTGGTGTCGGTAAAATTAAGGAACGGAAAAAAGAGCGCGGTATCTTCACGGGGGAGGAGCTTCGGGCGTTGTTTCCCGACAACGGTTACGGCCCGTGGCGTGACATTCATGATTATACCTGCTTCTACCTTGCATTCAATAACCGAGGTTGCAAAGCCTGCAGCGGATAAGGCACAAGTTTGTGCCCATTTAGCTGTTTCAGCGGTCATTAAGATTCGAGCAACCTGCATGTCAAAAGCTTCAGCGAACGTATCTTCAATTTCTACTCCATTCATTTCCATTATTAGAACCCCGAACGAGAGTCTTAATGAGTAATAATAACTTATCTAATGGATACGGCGATAAGTTTTATCATCATTTGAAAGAGAACCTATATAATCTTTCAATCTTTTCAGGAGTATAATTAATCAGACCCCTTAATTATTGAAATTTATGCAGTTCCTTTAAGACACCTCCAATATGGAAGCACTAATTCCAGACGAACTAAAAACAATGACGAGGACTGCGCCTTACAATGCTACAAGGAATAAAGGAGAGGAAGAACCAGTATTACGTTAGTTTTGTTCTTAAACCCGATTTCGCTTCATTTTAGAAACACATCAACTTTAAAAATGATTTAAAACATATCCTCAAAAAATTAAGCATGGCTCTGTTCAAAGTGGGAAGTGTATCGATAAGAAAATGAAAAAGGAATCTGATGCTTTTAGTCAAAGAGTTGAAAATGATATTTTTACTGAGCACCGCCCGGATAGTTGGGATAATTTTCAAGAACGGCAATTAAAATTAAAACGCCAAATTTGGCGAAATATGGTTGGTAATACGATTTTTCTTGAAGCCAGAAATCTTGCGCCAATTATTGGGTGTGAACGCGTCTACTTAAAGTTTGAAGGAAGTAACCCCACCGGAACCCAAAAGGATCGGATTGCTATGGTCCTAGCAGATAATGCAGTCTGTCAAGGTTTTCATGAAATTACAACCGCCACCTGCGGGAATTTTGGCGTTGCTCTTGCTTATGCAGCAAAACATTACGATATAACTGCTCATATATTCATTCCACAAAAATATGAGGTACCCAAAGATCGACAAAAACGAATGGAAGCCTTTGGTGCTCGAATATACAAAGTTGATGGGTATTATGAGAATGCTGTTGAAGATTCAAATAATGCAGCAATTGAAAAAAAGTGGTTCAATGCTAACCCTGGATCAAATGGAATTACAGAAATATCTCTCAAGGTATATAGTGAAATAGCGTATGAAATATTTCGCGATCTTCGGCGAGTACCAAATTACGTCTTTTGCCCCGTAGGGAATGGAACAACTTTTGCAGGAATTTATACTGGATTTAAAAAATTGTTTCTAATGAATAAATCAATAGGCGTTCCCAAAATGGTCGCAACGAGCACACGCAGAGGCAACCCTATTATAAAATCATTCAAGGAGAAACAAAGAACCATTGCCGATTTGAAACCTGAAGAAGTCAGAGAGAGCAAAGTAAATGAGCCACTAACTAACTGGCGAGCCTTTGATGGCCAACTCGCACTAGATGCGATTAATGAATCATTAGGATTTGCAGAATATGCATCTGATTCAAGGATGATTGAGTTCTCCAAGCTCATTCGATCTGAGGAAGGGTTGAGCGTGCTACCAGCTGCAGCAAGTACCCTAGCAGTAATGGAAACACTTGGACGTGATGGGTTTATCGTCAAAGGAACTTTTGTAGCCATTCTTACCGGGCGTGACTTTTCCTAATAGCCCGCACTATTATGGATTTATCCTTGATTTTTACAACCAAGAAGACAAATGGACCCAAGAATTTAGGGTTTACAAATATGAGTTATTCATCACTAGTGGTGAGGTCAAGCAGCATTTTAAGATCCCCAGTATTAGTTCGAGCAATCGTTTCAAATCCATGAACCTGATAAAAATACTGTAGAGGGATACCTTTCTCATTTTTCTCTTCTGTGTCTAAAATAATCGCTTGGTACCTCTTGTTCTGCGCTCGCTTTACAATAAACCGCATAACAACATGACCAATTCCTCGACCGCGCTGACGTACAGCAAGTGTATCTAGGTAAAAAGTCAGTGGTTCATAATCACGCATTTTATAACCCAATACCAGTATTTCAGGAACCTCATTATTGATGATGAAGAAGAAAAGAACCTCAGGATATTCTAAACGTTCGGTAATTTCCTCGCGAGTATATTGTAGTTCAAATCGGAAATCTTCTTCTTCAAGACTGTGGAACCAGCTAAAACACTGATCATCGCAGACCGTGGGACAAATGAGCTGAATCTGATCACCAAGGAACCTAACTAGCTCAATTTTTAGTTGCAACCAGTATGCAGGCCCTTCGTCTTCAGGAATTTTCCAATTCATTTTATTTCCTTTCCAAGAACACTACGATCATTCGTTGACGAGCCACCCAGATATCCAAAGAATCACTATAGGTTAAGATTATACCTAGCACATGCCGATTCAAGCAGTCTTCGAATCAGATCATCATACGTGTAACCCGATTTCATTGCCATATAGGGATAGAATGAGAGATCATTTTCAACAACATCGAAATCCATCCCGGGTAAGGGATTGACCTCAAGAAAGAAGATTTCATTTTTTTCATTCATTCGAAAATCAATACGCACAAAATCACGGATGTCTAAGGCATACCAAATTTTAATTGAAAGCGCTTCAAATTTCGATTTTAGAGTTTTGGTAATTTTAGCGGGGCAGATATAATGGTCAAGAGAGTCTAGAATGGTTTTCGCCCTTTGTCCAAAAACACCCTGGGCTTGAGCGATTTTTGAAAAATCAATTTCAAGAATGGCTAACATTTCGGGATCTTTTCCAGGGCGTCCCAGCAGACCTGTGCTAAATTCCCGTCCTTGAATGAATTGCTCTATCAGAATTGGCTGTGAATATTCCATGAGCATGGATGTAAACTTTTTTTTCAACCGCCTATTAGTGTGAACCACATTTTCCTCATTAATTCCCATTGACGAGCCTTCTTCATTAGGCTTTAAAATATAAGGAAACCCTTCTGTAATCTCAGAGACTTGCTTAAGATTAGAACAGACATAGAATTTTGGTGTCTGAATTCCATGGTATACCATGACTTTTTTGGTCACTGCTTTATTAAGCCCAATGGCTGTAGTCAACACGTTTGAGCCAACATAAGGAATACCGAGCATTTCAAGGATTGCAGGCACCTGTGATTCACGACTATCACCTTTCAATCCTTCGGCTCGATTAAATACTAAATCAGGTTTCAATTGTTTCATGTTTTCAATGAAGTTCTCATCAGCTTCAATGAAAGTATACTCATGTCCTGTTGCCTCAATTCCATGTTTGATGAGTTCAATAGTATGTGGCGGATCATACTCAACCTGAAATTCGGTTTCTTCACTACGAGTGTTCAATATTAACGCAATCCGCATTTTGTTCCACCCTCATATATTGAATTCGGTTAGATTTGAAAGTTAGAAATTTCTTCCTTATAAATCGAAAGCACTTGGTCTTTCAATTCCTTTGGTACAGAAATAGATTCATGGATTGATACAAAGGTTTTGAATAGCTCCTCTTCTCGCTCCTTTGCCTCATCAAAGAGCTTACTCGATTTAAATTCCTCGACCAATTTACCATTAACTCCCTTTAATGCAGCTAGATAAAATGCAAATAACTGTTCATCTCTACCTGCTTGTGTGTAGGCATATGTGAGTGTTATAGCATCCCCTCCGAATAGAGTGAAATATTGTTTATATTGTTCTTCGAGCATGTTAATACGGAGCCCTATGTCCTTGGTATCAATTCCACTAGCCACACACATCAAGTACATTTTAGCACAAATTGAACAATTATGACACCACCGATAATCTCGACCTGCCTCATTTTCAGTGAAACAACTCATTTGATATTTTGCTATCTCGGGATATCGATGAGCTAAAGTCCGTTGAACCATCATATCCATGAGGGGTTCAATGAGACTCCCAGTACCAACTGAACCTGCAGAAAAAATTTTAGAAATTTGATCAATGTGAATTGTCCAACGATGAGATTGGTCGTAACAGGGATGCACAATCCATTTTCCTTCGGCATCCATAAAGGCTGTTGCTGTTGTTTGCTCATTTCCAAATAGAAGGTATTTTCCATGATCGGCGTAAGCAAATGGAATGAATTCAAGTGCGTACTCTGTTGTTTGTAATCCCCACCCCAACTCCGTTATTGGAAGACTCAGATACTGATAATCACGAAGTCTTCCTGTTTCATGACGTAAAATTTGAATTTCTTTACCGAATTCTTTAGTAAATTTCTTGGCTAGGACTGTTTTATGCTTTTTTTCATAGGTCATACTTTGTTCGACGACATAGACCATTTTCGGATCAAGGCCAATCTCATCTGCTACAGCATAAGTCAGAAGGCTGTCTTTTCCAAAACTTGTTCCTACAATCGCCCTAAAAGGAGATGCCACAGGTTCAAGGGCTGGTTTGATTATAACGGGGTCGAGAAAAAGATAATCAACATTAAAGAATTTACGTACCAATTCGTCAATTGAAGTTCCATCAACCACAGCACATGATGGTATGTCTTTAAGGAAATTTTGCACAAAATATGGTTCGAGAAGTGGTTGCCCTGAATGGTAAACGACTTTATTTTCATTAAAAACGAGTGGCAAGTGCATAGTTGTGGCGAGAGCTAAATTATCCTTGAGGGCAACCTGTGTTTGACCAGGAGTAGCATTCCAAACTGTTTGAGGATAACCAATGGAATACGCTTTGCCACGAAATCTCAGCCTTATACCGTTTTTTGTACACTCGGAATGGATCTCCATTAGATTACCAATGCCTAATCAACAGATACTACCTGATAACTTTTATGTGGCTTCTTGTAATCGTACCGGATCGAAAGGTTGTGTAGAAGCACAGCTGCACTTAATTGGTGCTATTCCAGAACCATGACAGATCTGAAGTAAAGTTCTTTATCCGTGTTGATTCTAGACTTCCCTAAATTTGCCAACACCAACTCTCACCCTATGAAGAAGTTAAATTCCAGAGGTAGCAATTCGTTGAGCTTAAGATGCTTATGTTCAGATTTATGACGAAATCAAGCTCTTGAGGTTAAAGCAAATAGTCAATAAATTTTGGGGTTTCAAACACAATCTTCATGGTTTCCCGATTCATCAGTTGCCTCAGCCCAAAGTTTTTACGATGTAAGTCCTTAGCTTCTTGAAAGTATACGAGTTCATAGTTGGAATGACATCATAAACAATATCACAAGAGTGTAACACTTTGTTACCTCCTAATCTGTTTATGTTAGTTCCACGAAATTCGAATACCCATAAGAAATCACAAAATGCGAAAACGAAGTGACAAAACATGCCTGCTTCGAAGATTGTATTAACACCCACCATTGACGCTAGTGAACGAATTCCAGTAAACTTACAAAACATAACTCCAAATGCTCTTTCCGGAAAGACACTCACACAAATTAAAAACCTCAAGATTTGGCAAAGCAACCGTCGTATTTCATTAAATAAACTCTTTGAGGTCTCTGGAAAGCCTAGTAAAACCCCTGATGAGATAGTCATTGAAGTAGCAGGGAACATTCCTCAATGCCGACATCTCGGGCAAGACATGACAACTGGAACGATTATTGTGAAAGGAGATGCAGGTATGCATTTAGGGGCTCGGATGAGGGGAGGATTAATCGAAGTTAAGGGAAATGCGGATCATTGGCTTGGAGCAGAGATGTCTGGAGGTGCTATCCGAGTTAGAGGAAATGCGGGAGACAAGGCTGGTTCAGCATATCTTGGAAGCAAATATGGAATGAACGGTGGAAGTCTTCATATCAAAGGAAACGTTGGTCATGAGTTGGGAATGGGGATGCGCCGAGGTATTATTGTGGTTGATGGAAACACTGAATCATATACGGGGACACAAATGCTAGCCGGTACAATTATTGTTCGGGGGCAATTAGGTGACCGGGCAGGAGCTGCTATGCGATATAAGGGAACCATTATTGCCCTTGGGAAAGCCGAACCACTCATGCCTTCTCATCTGTATAATGGCGAGTATTCTGACCTGGTGATCCTCCGATTATTATTAGATGCGATTGAAAAGGAGATTGAGGGCGTTACATTCACAGAAAAGGAACGTGTTGGTCCCTATCTCCGTTTCATTGGTGATTTTGGTTCCAGTGGTCGAGGCGAATTACTTCTCTTCAAGCCTAACAATATGCATCATCTTAAGGCGAACAATAATGGTGGTTAATACCAAACCAAGCGTTAATAGACTCGCAATGAATCAGGTAAAGCGCCTGATTAACGAAGCAGATCTCCTCCGTGTAAAAATCCACAACACCAAAGACAAGAGCACTATAATCGATTGTGGAATTGATGTCCCAGGAAGTATTGAAGCAGGCCGCCTTGTAGCAGAAGCCTGTATGGGTGGATTAGGAGCCGTTGTGCTTGACACTATCACTATCGGTGGAATAACTTTTCCTGCAACACGAGTGATTAGCGATGCGGTCGCCCTTGCATGTATTGGATCACAAGCAGCAGGTTGGGATATCAAAGTTGAAGGATTTTTTGCCTTAGGGTCAGGACCAGCTCGAGCCCGTGCCCGGGTCGAGAGCAAACTTTTCGATAAACTCAATTACCGAGATAACC
>JBHLSA010000040.1:0-10390 GCA_048882025.1 Candidatus Thorarchaeota archaeon
ACGCAGGTTGAAACCGGTTAGAAAATAGTTTGGTGTAAAAAATGCGAATAGAAGTTGTACCAGCGATTGGTGGTAGTGATCCTATCGCACTTGAAGTGGAACCAAACACTACTGTCGGTGAAATTCGGAATCGTGTTGCACAGATGCGACGTATTCCACCAAACATTGTGATTCTCGCATACCGTGGAGCACAATTAACGGATGAACAAACCGTCAAGAGTGTTGGTATTTCACCTCACGACAAATTGTACCTTATCACACGCACAGAGGGCGGCTAGAGTTTATAAAACCGCACGGTTTCGATCTCAGCCGCTCCTCGAGTTTTTCTTTTTTATATTCATATAATTAGTTAGTGTAATTCTGCGTTTGCCGTGAAAGAATCAATTTTTTATGGGGTTCAACCGAAAAGGTCTTTACGGCAGATGCAAGTTGTAAAGTTAATGGGGGCCGGCTTATCTAGGAAGAGGCGCTGTCCACATGTTATCAGAAGAGGACTATTGGGCAAGATTAGCTCTTGAAGCTAAGAACATGGAAACCGAGGAACCGTCGTTCCAACCCATCCAAGGTGACTTAAGACGCTGGCAGGGCTTCGTACTAGGCACTGGCATGTATGATGGAGGTGTTTTCGTCTTACAGCTCAATGTACCTCGTTCATTTCCCTATGACCCACCTCAAGTCCGATTTATAACCAAGATTTGGCACCCCAATATTTTCCGAGGACGTGTTTGTGTAGGTATACTCGGTAAAGATTGGCTACCTAGTATGTCTTTAACAGGTGTAGTTGAAACACTTCGTAACTTACTTAACTTTCCTAATCCTGATGACCCATTAAATCAGCGAGCATCTCGTGAAGCCAAAAGAAATCCAGTACAGTTTGAGCGCAATGCAAAGGATTGGGTTAAACGCTATGCGGGATGGGACCAGATACAACGAGGCTGAACAGGCGTGGTAGAACAGGCCAGTGATGAGAAGAAAAAGGTGCCAGTGTACCATGGTACAGAGCGCTATGCACGCCAATTACTTCTCGCTGAATGGGATCAGGAAAAACTCGCAAAATCAACAGTTATTGTTGCTGGTATGGGAGCCCTAGGATCCATCATTGCTGTGGATTTGGTGTTGACTGGAATTGGTAAGGTTGTCATCATCGACTTCGACACTATTGAACTTTCAAATCTAAGTCGTCAATATCTATACACCGATGATGATGTCGGTAAACCCAAAGCAATTGTTGCAGGTAAACGGCTTCGCCAAATGAATCCTGACGTACAGGTACTCGCCCTTAACAGTTCAATTCAAGAAACCCGCCATTCAATTTATGAAGAAGCCAATTTGATTATTGATGGATTAGATACATTTGAGGCTCGTCGTTGGTTGAATTCTCTATGTGTGCACAAAAACAAAGTGTTGATTCATGGGGGCATGTATGGATGGTGGGGAAATGTGCAGCGTGTTGTCCCATTTGAAACCGCGTGTTTAGAGTGTCAGCCATTAGTTCCTGCAGAACGCTTGCAGAAAGCTTGTACCCCGCCTGGACAACGTCGAAAAAATGATGAGCCCGAACCTAAGTTTCCGGCGTTACTAAGTGTAGCAACAATCATAGCAGGAATCCAATTTCAAGAAGCACTCAAATACCTTTTAGAAGTAGGCAAACCTCTTGACAACTATTTATTTTATGACAGCCTTCACCAACAATTCACTACCCTGAAGCTTGCAAAAAACCCCAATTGTTTTCTCTGCAGTGATAGATTCCGTCTAGAAGGGGAAATTTATGCAATAGGTCGAAAAGAGACTGTAGCAGAGTTAAAGAACCGATTAATCATGACCTTCGGTTTACAAACACCCCGAATCATCCTTCGAGGTCGGGTTCTCCCGGATGACCAGATTCTTGGAAAACTTCGTTTGAAGAAGAAGGAAGCTCTCTTCATTATTGATTCAGCTCTAGCCCAGCCACTGAAACTACTTGCCGTGTTCAAATAATTGGAATCACTGTAAGTCGTACCAAGATAGCAATAGTAACTACAAATATTGTAACACTCATCGTAATGATGAACGCGGTCACTGTCGGAAAGTGATATCGCTCACGAAGCCCCAACGATAGAAGTACCGCACCCCACAACATAGCAACTGAGGCTAGTCCATATACGACAAGCCAGACAGGACTGAGGTATAGGATAGAGAGATTAGAAAGAAAGGCAAATGGAAGACTCGCTTGAAGAATTACATATGATACAAGATTAGCGAGAAGTAGAGGAAAAAGAGCATATTGACCAATGAGAAAGGTTTCTGCAAAATACCCTTCCCGCCCTGAAAGGTTAATGACGATATGAATTATTCCAAAATAGAAGAGGTTTAGAAGCAGGAAAAAAAGGGTGAATACAATAAAGATGCCAACAAAGCCAAACATAAGACTCGCAGTAGCGTCCATAATATGAGTTACCATGGCAACATACCAAAGCGAGATGGCAACTAAATTTCCAAGGAAAATCAACCCAGGACCTTTATGATCTTGTTCATGAGCAATGTCCCAGAATGCAATTGAGGGAAACCGAAGGATACCCCAAAGCCGTTGCCATAAGGTCAATCGGCTTTCCCACTGTCGTTCAGGGCGTTTCATAAAAGGGAGAATGCGTTCGAATTGTTCTATTCGAAATCGGTATCCACATTGCGGACAAACCGGATCCTTCGAGCCAACAAGAATGAGACACTCTGGACACCGCAACTTAGACATACTACAATCACACTCATAACACAAAATTGGAAAGGGAGTTTATTTGCTTATGGTTTCTGGGCTTTGACGAAAGGTTTAAGTCAGGAGCCCTCAATTTCTCATCGGAGTGATCCCCATGGGGTATAATGTTCTCCAAGATAATTGATCCTTTTCAAAATACGAATAGCTACCCCAAGTTAAGGAGGGGATTACAACGAACAATAACCTTTTTCACCATGGCTTTTGGCAATTCCAAGGAGGTTCGACACCATGATTGACCCAAAAGAAATTGAACCGAAATGGCAAATGCGCTGGCGTGAAGCCCACGCCTTTGATGCAGACCCAGACCTAGAACGCCCTAAATTCTATTTAACCGTGCCATACCCCTATGCTAATGCTCCCATGCATGTAGGACATGGTCGAACCTATACCATTGGTGACATTATTGCCCGATATAAACGCATGCAAGGATACAATGTCTTATGGCCAATGGCGGCACATGTTACTGGAACACCAGTTGCGGGAGTAGCTAATAGAATTCGCGAAAAGGATCAAGCAATTCTCCAAGAATACCGCTCAAATATTGGCTATTGGCGTAAGAAGAAGGACATTGAATCCGTTTTAGCAACTTTTAGTGATCCACTTGCCATTGCACAATTTTTTGTTAATGTCTTTGAAGGCGATTTCCGAAAACTAGGTTACTCTATTGATTGGCGACGCAAATTCACAACCAACGACCCTGAATATCACGCCTTTGTAACCTGGCAGTTCAATAATTTATTTCGATTAGGATACATCACGAAAGGTAACTATCCAGTATTATTCTGTGTCTCCTGTGGAAATGCAGTTGGTGAAGATGACTTACTGAAAGGGGAACATGCAAAGATTACAGAATTTGTAGCAATTAAATTCCCATATGAAGATGGGTTTCTAGTTGCAGCTACTCTTCGGCCCGAAACAGTCTATGGGGTAACCAACATTTGGATAAATCCAAAGGCTACTTACACTAAGATAAGAGTGGGTGAAGAATTCTGGTATATTGCGCAACCCGCAGTTCGAAAGCTTGTCAACCAAGGACACCGATCGAAGCGCCTTGAAGAAATTCCAGGCTCAGATTTCATTGGAAAGATGTGTAAATCACCTATTGAAGACCGAGAACTGTTAATTCTTCCAGCCGAATTTGTCGATCCCGAGAATGCAACAGGTGTGGTGTACAGCGTCCCATCCCATGCACCTTTTGATTGGGTAGCCCTTCGGGATATGCAACAGGCGAAATCTTTGCTTCGAGGATTTAAACTGGATTTCGATGCCGTGAAAGCCATTAAACCCATTTCAATTATCACGATAGAAGGTTATGGTGAGCACCCTGCCATTGAAATTGTCGATCAAATGAGAATTAAGAACCAACAAGAAACAGCAAAGCTTCATGAGGCAACTGAAATCCTATATCGAGAAGAATATTACCAAGGCGTAATGAAGAAGAATACTGGACCATTTGCTGACCGCAAAGTCAGTGATATAAAAGAAGAGGTTATAGACTTTCTATTGAACCAGCAACGTGCATTCCGGTTTTATCAACCCGATCAGAAAACAGTAACATGCCGCTGTGGTAATGATGTAGTCGTGGCACTTCTACCAGATCAATGGTTCATCAATTACGGAGATCCTCAATGGAAAAAACAAGCAACAAAAGCCTTAGACCAGATGTTTATTTATCCCGAGATGTATCGACGATTATTTGAGTCAACCTTTGATTGGTTGAAAGAGCGCCCTGCCGCACGAAAACGCGGACTAGGAACCCGTCTACCCTTTGATAAACGATGGGTAATAGAATCCTTATCCGATTCCACCATCTACATGGCATTCTACCTCTTTATCCACCATCTCAAAGCTAACCAAATCGATTCACGCAAGCTAGATGATTCATTCTATGATTACATCCTTTTAGGGAAAGGAGACATCCTCAACATCGTCAAAAAAACAGGAATCTCAGAAGAGCTCCTCAAAACAATGCGCGATGAATTTGAATATTGGTACCCCAATGATTTACGTCACACAGCAGTAGGCCATATTCCAAATCATCTTTCATTCTTCATTTTTCATCACGCCGCTCTCTTCCCCGAGAAATACTGGCCCCAAGCTATTACCATAAACGAGTTCGTAATTCGGGATGGGGAGAAAATGAGTAAAAGCAAAGGCAACTTCATCCCCATGGCTGAAATACCTCGCAGATATGGCGCAGATCTGTACAGACTCTATATCGCTCAAATTGGGGATTTACAGTCTCTTGTTGACTGGAAAGAAAAAGACGTCACAACTGTCCAACGCCGATTAAAACGGCTAATTCGAATCCTTGAAGACAGCTCAAAATTGCCTGAAACGCCACTTGAAGAAAAGCAGCTCAGTATGACTAGCCGCTGGATTCTCTCAAAAATTAACACAACCATTCGAGATGCCACCAAATCCCTTGAAAACTTCCGATTGCGCTCTTATACTTTGCAAACATTCTTTCAATTACTCAACCATATAGAATTCTATATACGGCGCATGAAGAAAGAAATCCCTGAACGAAATTCCGTGTTGCGATATATCATCATAAGATGGGTAAAATTGCTTTCACCAATAATCCCCCATATATGTGAAGAAATCTGGGAACGCTTAGGCAGCATTTCCTTTGTCTCCTTAGAAGCTTGGCCTAGCCCAGATGAGCGCTTCATAGATGAAACTATTGAGAAATCAATGGAAGTCATAGCTCAGACCATTGTGGATATTAAAGAAATCAAGAAGCTACTCAAAGACAAGCCGGTTAGTACTGTTCACATCTTTGTTAGCCCCAAATGGAAATATGATGCAATGGTAAAAGTGACCAAAGCGGAAGTCGCACCTACTGTCAAAGATCTAATGCCTATTCTCATGAAAGATTCAAAATTACAAAAACGTGGTAAGGAAGTCAGTGAATTAGCTCACACAATTGCCAAAGCAGGTGGCTTCTGGACATTCGTTGATAAGTCTACAGAATTGAAGGCATTAAGAGAACACAGTGATCTCATTAAAGTAGAAACAGAATTAACAGTAAACATACAGGATGGCGACAACCCCACACACGATCCAGATAATCGTGCACCAAAGGCTTTACCAGGGCGTCCGGCCTTATTCTTAGATTAACCAACTAGGCAACTTTACGACCAAATTGTGGCGATTCTGAACTGCTTTGTGAGATTGGAAATTCATATTCACACTTAGGACACTTGGCAAAACCGCAATTGCCCATAGTAGCCGAGGGACAATTTCCACATGCTATAATACGCCCATAGCTAGTATCAAAGGGAAAGTTACATTGGGGACAAGTTACAACTGTCAATGGTAAAATCGCTCCGAAGCTCGGTCATTATGCAATGTAAAAAGGCTTTCGGACAGTTAATCTTGTGTTCTGGTAAACCGAAGGAGAAGCACCATCTCAATAACAGCAATAACGCCAAGAATAGTTGCTATAATAATGATTGGCATGCTGATTGTAAGAAAATCCGAAGCAGAGGGAATTGCACCACTGAGCCCTGTTATGATTATTCCAGTATTATAAGCCATTAATCCAATGTAATCTTCGAGCAAAGAAAACACTGTCCTCACCCACACAAGTGGAACACCAGAATCAACAGACAGCTGTTGTGCAAATTCACCAGCCGCCTGTAGATGTGCTACATCTGAAGCGATTATCAAGTCAATCGATCCATTATGCAGTGCTTGTTCAATGGCAAGCAGCTCTGGCCCCGAGATGAAGATATTTTCACCCTCCATCAAGAGTCCTTTTATTTCAAGCCCCAATGTTTTAGCTACATAAACCTCGGCAGGAAATGTAGCAATTACCTTCTTTGTCTCTAACTCGTGAATTAACTTTTGTTGGGCAAGAAAAGCGTTGAATTTGGCTATTTCTTCGACAAATTCATCAAAACGATCTTGCCAATATTGAGTATATGTCGTATCCAATGCTGTCGCTAAAATGCGAGTTGCATTCGCAATAGCAATTGCATTTTGTGGAAAAAGCCAATATCCATGTAAATTTTCATCATGCGTATGTTGACTAACCGAATCAGTTTTTGCATCACAAATCAGAGAAGCTCCATGGAGTGATAGTAGCTCAGCTCCAAGTGCTTCATAATCATCAAGTGTAATATATGGTTTCCCTGTCTGATTGGCAAGGATTTCTTCCCAAACAAAGTGTCCAGTTAGCACTAACATATCCGCTGAATTTGCAGTATCAAGCACAGCTTGTGTTAAGGTAAATGCATGAGGTTCAACTCCTTCTGGAAGAAGAACTGAAATCACAACATGTACACCCCCAACTTCATGGACAATACCTGCAATGGATTGGACAGATACAGCCACATCTAAGGCAATAGTGGCTTGAGAGTGCGTAGTTGGAAACAACCCAAGGCCACTTACAGTTAGTAAAATCACCGCGGTGCAAATCAGTAATTGGCTTTTCCGCATCAGGACGACCCTCGGCTAGCAGATTAAAGAGTTATTAACTCTTAACACAATTCTTAATAATGAAGAAACTTAATAATATTTTGGGAATTCTTATTAACTTCAACAAAGTCCTGGAGACAACCAATTGCCGATAGTAAGTATTTCATTAAGCAAGGAGGATTTGAAGAATCTAAATCAACTTCAAATTGAAGGCGGATTTGGGAATCGTTCTGAACTTATTCGTCATGCACTTCGTTCACTTACTAGCGACTTCCACAACCTCGACCAGTTGAAAGGTGATGTTTCAGCCGTTCTTACAATAGTGTATGGAAAACAAGGAAAGGGAATTGAGAGTAATTTCCTTCTACATCGACAAGTCAAAATTATTGAAGCCTTACTCCATTCCCACACTGTGAATGAAGATTGTGTTGAAGTCATGGTGCTGAATGGTCCTGCAGAAGACTTACGCGAACTAGTTAAGATGTTAAATGGAAACCGCAAAATCCATACTGTGAAAGTGGCTGTAATTGGAGGAAAGAAGTGATGGATAAGGCATTGAATCTTATTGAAGCAGAAAATCTCACGGTGAAATACCCCAATGGAGACATTGCGCTTGAGAATGTAACTTTTTCAATTCAAGCTACCACTTTTTTAGCGATTATTGGACCAAATGGATCAGGTAAAAGTACTTTATTGAAGACAATGTTGGGGCTTCTTAAACCCACTCAGGGTTCAATAAGTGTTTTAGGTCATGATGCCACTCGCGAACACAAAACAATTCGGAAAATGGTTCGATATGTACCTCAACGAGATCATATCGAGCATACTGTACCCATGAAAGTGAAAGATATTGTGCTAATGGGCCGTTTGTTGAAAAAACCACCACCGCGTTTTGCCTCACATAAAGATGTGACAATAGCGAAGGATGCACTTCATCGCGTAGATTTGGATGAACTTTGGAATCACCCGTTTCCTGAATTGTCAGGAGGGCAACGCCAGCGAGTGCTAGTAGCCAGAGCACTTTCTAGTGAAGGACAAATCATGATGTTAGACGAGCCTATGTCTGGTGCTGACCATGATAGTCAAGTACGGATTGTCGAAGCACTTCAGGAATACTATGATGAAAATCAAGTTAACATCATCATGGTTACACACGATCTAAATCCCATTCATATGATCGTCAAGAATGTATTGATGCTTAATCGTAGAGTAATGGGAATAGGGCATCCTTGTGAAATAATGGATTTGAAAATTCTTAAAGAGGTTTATGGTCCAACGGCGCAAATAGTTGAACTGGCTGGACACAAATACTGTCTAACTCACGATTCAGGGATGGACCGGCATGATCATTGATATAATCAATCTCATTCTTTCATCACCGGTTCTGCAGCGCGCGCTTCTCGCGGCTACACTCGTAGCTTTGGTTGCCGCAACTAGTGGTACCTTTATGGTGTTTCGTGGACTTTCGTTCCTAACATCCGGTGTTGCTCACGCAGCTCTTGGTGGAGCAGCCTTAGGTCTTTTTTTTCAAGCCACAGGAATAGCCCCTTGGTTTGATCCAATTCTAGGCGCTGTTCTGTTTGCGGTATTAGTAGCCCTCTTAACGGCCTACGCTGGCGAACGAGGGATAGCTCAAAGAATGGAAGTAGCAATAGGCGTCTCCTTTGCCTTATCAATGAGCCTAGCTGTCTTCTTGATGTATTATCTTCCCCCCACCATGATTCCACAAATTTGGGGATACTTGATTGGTGATATTTTATTGTTGGATAACCTTGATATTGTTTTACTAATTGGAACCGCATTATCCCTTGTAATCTTGGTGACATTATTTAAGAAAGAGTTCGTTTATGTGAGTATTGACATGGAAGGCTCCACCGCTCATGGAATGAATGCCCGAGGGTACCATTATCTTTTGCTCATTTTTACAGCGATAGCTATAGCACTTACGACTAAAGCCGTTGGCGCAATTCTAGTTTATGCAATCCTTGTTGCACCAGCTGCGGCTTCCAGCGAATTGTTAAAAACTGTCAATAGAATAATCATTGGTGTTTTTGCTATTGCATTAATCTCCATGCTTATAGGGCTAGCCGGATCTTTTACCATTCTAGCGTCCCCAAGCGCAATTGCAGGACTTCTTGCCGCACTCTCTTATATTATCGCAATTCAAGTAAAACAGTTTAGACTGAAAAAGAACGAAAAGAAGAAGAAAAGCCCGATTTGATAATAATAAATTCGGTTTTACCACATTTAATAAGAGCTACGAGTAGTCCTTTATCTGGAGTTATGAGTCCATGTCATCGAATTCGGAATACGCGCAGGGGCTAGTTCTCATTAATGGCCAGGCATACCCAGCCAAAGATGTCTTGCAAGCTTTAGAACGGCAAGCTATGACTTCCATTCGCGTTGTAAGCAATGAACTCTGGGTCGGAAAAGAGCGCGTTCGACCACTTGCGAAGACATCACCTGAACAGGCTATGAAATTAACCTGCTATGCAAGCCTTGCCTTCTGTTGTGATTTATCCCGAGAATGCCATCTTCGTGACGAGGCATTGCGCTTGATAGGAATGCCAAAAGAAGAATATAGAGCAATTCAAAATGACTGCCACCAACAATTTCTTCGCTTTGGTGAACGCAGGTGGCCTCACGAACATGCCATTTCACCTAGTTCAGATTTCTCATCATCTCAATCTTATTCGGGCAGACAACCAAAAGAACCTTATGATCCTTGGCATGAACCTTCAACACAAAGAGGGTTTGGAACACGGCGAACCACACCTCACGAAGCATCTGATTCAGTGGATTTAGGTGGTCTTTTTAGTGAACCTAAGGAGTATAGTTCACATTCATTAACCGATTCCGAGCCATTTTCTAGTTTTTCTACAAGGCTGGAAAGTGATCACCCCACTGAAGGTTGGCTTTCACCAGGATCTACAGCTACTGCTAGCCCCCCAACTCACGCGTCAGCAAGAGGATTCTGCATTTATTGTGGACAAGATCTTCGCGAAGAAAGCGAATTTTGCAATCGATGTGGCCGAAGCCAAAAATAAAGTAAGAATTTATGATAAAGACTATTCCCTGAAAAAATTTCAAGAACCCTACAGTTTTAATCCTTCTTAGCAAGTTTCCTTAATGTATCAATTTGCTTTGTAAGTTTTTGAAGATCTTTCTTCCACCGTTGGATCTTTTCTTTATCAGCTTCAGTCTTACTACCAGCCG
>JBHLSA010000041.1:0-10355 GCA_048882025.1 Candidatus Thorarchaeota archaeon
TACGTTATCTGGTGATATAGTGCAGAAGGCTTTTACCATTCGGTCAAAACGAAGGTTGTCAAGTGCCCGCTGGACATCCTCAGCCATCGCTAAACCTATGCCCCCGAATGCGAAATTTCGCTATTACGTACAAGGATTTTGCTCTCTAAAATCTTTGCGCCATTGCTTATTCGGTCATGTTAATTTTGACTTTCTCCCCATTTCTTTCGACAAACCCGAATCCCTTTCTCTCCAACTGAACAATCGTTCCCGGGGTTACATCTTTTAGCGCTTTTTCTCCTAATCCTTCTACGATTCGTAGACTATCTTTGTTTAATTCGTCTTTTTTGAAGAGAACGTCAGGTATCTGTAATTCGACGGGAATTGCGTTATGTGTAACCCATTGTATTTTTAATTCAGCTTTATTTAGTTCCTTGCCTGCAAAGGTGCAACGAATTTGGTTCGCAGCTATCTTTTCAACGCATAAATTGAATGCGTGTTTCAGACGAAATATATCACCCTTTTTCAGCAGTTTTGCATCTTGTTGGTCAATATAAACGCAGTTTTCAATCTGAATTGATCTTGCACCACGGTCTGGGAAATCTGGGTGCAATGGAATTGCGGCTGTGTGTGACTTGATGTCCATATCAATTTGAACGGGTGCAGTTACACAGTAATATCGATTCGCAATTGGATCAACTAAACGGCGATTGATGCCAATTAGAACAGACCAGTCTAAGACGGGTTGTGCGATGCTCAATCCCACTTCGCGTGTCATTTCTTTGATGGCTTCAGGAATGATTCCGCGTCGTCGCAAAGCAGAGAGTGTTGTAAGTCGAATATCGTCCCAGCCTTTGATGAATCCCGACTCAATTAAGGGTCGAATCTTTCGCTTACTTACAGGACTTCCTTCAATGGCAAACCTCGACCATTCTTGAATTCTAGGCTGAGAAAATCCAAAGAGGTCCCGAATATAGGTTTGTAACTCATCTCGGCTGGCAAACTCGTTACTCCGCAATACATGGCTTATACCATTACGGTGGTCTTCTAAAGCATTGGCAAAATCATAGGTTGGCCAGAATCGATACCGATCGCCTTGAATGGGGTGTGGATGTTCAATGATGCGGAATATGTTTGGGTCCCGCATTACTGCGTTTGGGTGTTCCATATCTATGCGAAGCCGGCACACTATTTCCCCTTCTAAGTATTTTCCATCAATGATGTCATCCCATATTATCAGGTTGGCTTCCGTTCCTGAGTCCCAATGAGTGCAGGGTTTTCCTATTCTTCGATTCTCGCTAATTACACCAGCTTTGCAGGCACAAAAATACGCTTCGTTACGGTGAATTAGTTCTCGGGCTTTTTCATAAAAGTATGGAATATCATTTGAAACGTTAAGTTCTGTATCCCAATCAATCTCCATCCACTGATAGCCTTCTTTAAATGCATCGTAGTATTCCATTTGCACATTTCGTGGATTGGTGTCTTCAAATCGAAGAATCAAATGCCCCTTGTATTTTCGTGCATAAAACCAGTTGATATACCCTGCGTAGGCATGCCCAATATGGGGGTAACCACTTGGTTCAGGTGGTAACCGTGTAACTACTTTGCCTACTTCTGCATCTGGTAACGGTGGTAGTTCTTTTTCTCGGCGCATTTTCGTGGCTTCTAAGAGTTCTGGAGCGAGCTGCTGTAACTCTGCGAGTTGTTCACCCGGTGCCATCTTATTGATCTTCTCAACTGTCTGATTGACTTGGTTGATGATTTCTCGTGCTTGACTCCGCAATTGGGGGCATTCTGCCAGCAATTTACCAATAACAGCTTTGGCATTTGCCTTTCCATCAAATTTGAGGGCGTTCGCTAAACTATATTTTCGAATTAGGTTTGGAATATTTAACGGGTCAGAATTATTCACGAAGTGTCCAACCTGCAATCAGCTAATTGTCTATCTGTAAAAGTGTACTTATGCTTTTTATGGTTCTTATGGGAGTGAATTTTTTTCCATAATATGATGAAGTATTTGTGGATCTATAACTTGGAGCCATGAAATTTTTCCAGCTACATATTGCTGTCCTTTACCTGTGATGATTGCTTTGATGCTTTTAGCCACCTCTTCTGCTGTTGCTACAGTTGTATCAACCTCAAAGATCTTATTATGAGTGTGACGTGCGAATCCTTGGGCAGTACATTCTCCAAGTATTTCTGCTTGAATATTTTCCACTATTTTTTCTTCAGGCCAATTTCGCGTTCGTAATCTGTCAATCAATGTAAGCGGGTGACAGCGAAGCACAACTAAGATTTCAAGGATCGTTTCTGGAACTTCGTCAGCGAAGTGTCCCACGATAATTATACGTTCTGCGGCATTATGATATTGTTCAACGAGATGTTGTTGCAACTTTCCAATATCGGCTATAAGTGAACCACGTTCAGGATCCCTCCCGGAATGTAAATGCTGGGTTTCTATCAGGTGAGTCATTTCGATGAACGATATTCCAAGCTCTTGAGACAGTAATTTTGCTACAACAGTTTTTCCAGTTCCAGGGGTTCCAGATATTGCAATTACAGGTGACAACACACTCCACTCATTCTTAATGCATTGAATTGGGTAAACGTATAGAGATTCTTTTGGTGAGTTGGTGAAATACCTGATAAGAATAGTGCCTTTCCATTAAAATGGAAAAAAGTATGCGTCAGGTTAGGCTAGGGCGGGCAATTCAAGCATTTGTTGGCGTTTTTCACGTTCATAATCTTCTAAAGCTGCCAGTTCACGTTGGAGACGAATTCGATGAGCTCCATTGGAGGCGGCTATGGCTTGACGTAGAAGCCGCTTTTCGCGCTGAATGTCTCGATGAGGGGTTTCATTTGGGGCTGGTGAATGACGCCGAACAGGTTCTATACAATCAGTACTCACTTAGGGACACCAATTAGAAATTCTGTAAATGAGTATTTAAACTAATAGAGGGTTATGTATAAGTGAAACAGGGCGCTTAGGGCTCATCAGGAACTTCATAGCGCGTACCCCGCATGAAGCTCTCCTTTGCAGTAATCATTTTTTTCATTACTAATGACTCAAGAGCTAGTTGGGTTCGGGCGTGTGACCATTTGGTAGATACCATAACTTGTTCAAGAGACACCTTTCCCCCTTTCCGCGCCGCAAGATCCAAAATTTCAGCTTCATCCTCACTTAGAAATTCTTCCCGTAATCGAACAACTAATACTCCCTGAATCTCGGAAAGTTGAACCATGTTTTCCTTTTCTAAACGCTTCAGGGTTTTGGTGAGCTTCTTATTAGAGAGATCGCTGTACTCTTCGACTTCATGGAGTTGTGAGTAAAGGTCTGCTGCTGAGAGTGTTGAATCGAGTGCGGTTTCAGATTTCTTGTGGGCTAAGAGGTGGACTATGTGTTCTTGCAAAGTTTGTGGGGATAATATTTCAAAATGAAATTCTTCTTTCAGTTGGTGAAGGCGTGTCTCAGCCTCAGAGAATAAAGGTGAATTCTTGGGTGCCTGAGAATCAATATCTTCTAGCTGATTACGTAGTTCGGAATCCTTCGAAGGTTCTCGGTCAGTTGCCTTTTGTTTTAACCGCTTCCCGAATCGGTCATATGCCTCATCGAAGTCTGTGTCGCTTTCACGTTCAGAGGGCATTGGTATTTCACCAGAATATAGTTCATTTACTCTAAGAAGTGCCGCACTTTTAAAGCCTCGGAGCCACTCTTCGATTTAAAGTTAGGTACGTAATTTGGTTGAGAAATACCCAATATGCCTTGCATGAATTGCAATCGATTAGAAGTCGCTTTTTCACTCTGTCGAATTATATCTTTTAGCTTATGCGGAGTAAACTTTCATACCTGTCTAAATGAGAAATTGCGGGGTCTGAGCTTGCCATCATGATGAACGCGGAGTCAATAAAGGCCTGTTTAAAACACTCTTTGTTTTGCCAGTCATTAACTGGGATAAATTGGCATGTTCTTTGGAGGTTCAGATTTGAACGGTTACGTATCTCCCGCTTTTGTGTGCCCTAGATATCAAACTAAGTTCAGCAATTGCTCCAGCCAAGAACGGAACTTGTAGTTCAGAGGAATTAAACAGAATACACTTTGGTTCTTTGAATGAGTCGGAAGTGCGTTCAACGAATGGTTTAATCCTATCTGTTCGGTTTCTGTAGTAGGCCGAGGTATTAGGTGAAGTTGGTGGGAGGGGTGTTCTGGGGGAACTACAAAGGAAATTGTTCCATTTTCTGTAAATACTTGAGGGAAACTGATGTAAAAATCGGTGATATTTCGCTTCAGTCTATCTGAGAATGGAGTAAGGATATCTATTGCAGCTTTTGGAAAGTGCATAGGCTGTTCTTCGACATTACCTGTGAAACCTGACTGCATGAAGAATTCATTTTCCGGTGTCGCTAGGTTCAATAAACAGAAAGATTCATTCGTAAAACTCGTCACGTTCAAGTCAAAGATGTACCCCCAAGTCGCATTTTGGGACATGGAGACAGTGATGGGTAAGGCTTCGAATCCAATATGTGTCTCATTATTTATTGTTGGGTTTTGGCCTGCATTCGTATTACTGCCAATTCGTAAGACTTCATGAATAGTGATGTTCGCTAGGAGTACAGTATCATTATAGACTTGCTTCGGGAAAATAAGCTTGGATATGCCAGAATTGAAGACGTTTCCACCGGTTGGGAGTGTTTTAACGGTTATATTACAATGGACAATAGTGGGCGTGTTATAGGGTAAAGTGTCATTTTCAGGCTGGATGGCAAATGTGAAGGTAAACACATCCTCTAGGTTGTCTTGTTTGAGAAAGGTGTTATTGCTGCTATACAGATAGTATTCCCAGAAGAGCGAGTACCATCCACGCATCTGGGATCCACCTTCGAGTGAGATTGTTTCATCACCAAATTCAAAATTGGGGAAGATGTTATTGACATAATATTCGAAACTGTTTGCTTCGATTCTGGGAGCTACATGATAGGCATTACCCCAACGATCATAGAAGACATTTGGATCTGGGAACGTGAAGTTCACTTCGGCTTCATTAAAACTACGAATTATTGAAACGTTGAGGGGTTGGTTCCATCCATAGGTACCACCAGAATACCTACCCCGCATATAATCAATCTGGATTTGACCATTTTCATTAATGAAAACGTAGAACATATCTTGTTGAAGAATATCTACTTCGCCCGGTGTCGGTTCAGGTTCTGGTATTGGGGGAAGGAACCCAAACCAAATGATACCTGCTCCCACGATAATGACAACAAGAAGGACAACGACTAGGCTTGTTCGGATCCATCCGGGCATACGCCGTGGTTTGTAGCGTTCTTGGCGTTCCCGCTTTCGCTGGAGCTTTTCCGGGAGTTGTTCCAAACGTTTCTTTTTCTGTTTCTTCGCTTTACGCTGCCGTCGTGACACTGCAAACGTCCTGCCTTTCGTGGTGAGACCGTCGATTATAGTTCCCTTATTTCAACCTTACGGCTCAGGTAACATACTACCTATCGTAATCCAAAGTCTTCATGAAGAATCCATCATTAACGTGGGAAATTAATTATGTGCTAAAAACATTCACGGCTTATTCTCTTTTGAGTTCCTTGCTTATGTTTTCAAAATAAACGCATCCCGTTACTAAGCAACATCTCTGAAACAGTAGGTAGAGGTCGAGTCAATTGGTACCAATTGTTGAATAGAAACAGACCGGCTCCTTCTAAAGGTCTGGGTAATTGTTCAAACTACAATGGGAATTAGTCAGTTTTTATCAGAAACTTTAAATGAAACACTGTTAACTGAGGTTTCGCCATCCAATTATGGAGTGAAGTTGTCAAATGGCAAAGAAAGAAGTTCAACCGGAAGAGCTGCCCGACGAACCTGTTGAAGAGAAACCTGACGATGAGGAGCCAGCAGAACCGATTCCAGACGAAGAGATTGAAGAAGACCTTGATGACGAACCGGTTGTAGAAGAGAAATCAAAAAAGAAGAAGGACTCTAAGAAACGGGCAAAGCTCACTGTACTCCAAGCTGCCGTGCTTGAGACAATTCGTGAACGACCTCAACGTCCACGCGCCATACAAACGATTATTCGAGGAACAGGTGGCGTAGAAGTACCTCGTAATGAGATTATTCGCTCTCTTAATGAACTAAAAAATAAAGGGTTTGTCGAGAAGGTGTCTGCCAAAGCATGGCAGGCAAAATAGATTTCTATCGCAAAACTTGAGAACTTCCTTCCTTCAGGGTGGGGTGGTTCACCGACCCTTCAATTCCGCAAGGGCGCGTTCAGCAATGTTCATGGCTTTTTTGTACTTCTTTTCCATCTTTATGAGCTCATTTTGCAGCTCACGAACACGAACCGCTAAGGTGTTATTTTCTTCACGTAATTCTTGCAACTTTGATTCAGCCGATTGTAATTCTGTTCTTAAAGCCTGAGTGTGTTGAGGTACTTGACCATTATGCGCAGCATCTGAAAGCTGTTGAAATCTTTCTACTGCAGCTTTGATTCTACCGGCAAAATCTGTCCGAAGTCGGATTCGACGTTTCTCTAGCTCCTCCAAGGTTTGAGGTTCAGCAAAATCAAGGGGGTTAAAGCCAGTTGCTCCATGAGTAGTTTCTCGTATTCGAACATCAAGAAATACAGGAACTTCTACCGCATCTCCCGCGACCACCGCTTGTCCTGTGTCTAAACGTTGAATATCTTCGACCCACTCTTTTGAGAGTCCTTCTGTACTGGTTACCGTGATATCGACATCCCGAACATCTGTTAATTGATGAATGATCCAGGTGCCAACTTGGCTTCGAACAGTGGTATCAAGTAATTGTGGTTTTTGAGTGATAACGACAAGATTAGCAGCGAACTTTCGCCCTTCTTGAGCTATTAATCGCATAATTCCCGTTGTGGCAGCTTTCCCGCGGTTTGGAGCAAGAAGGTGGGCTTCATCCACAAAACAGTAGAAGGGTGGGATTTCTCGGTTCACTGCGGCGTTATATAATCCTCCAAGTATTTCTTGAGATAATGCTTCTTGGACGCCTAAATCAAGTCCACGAAAATTAATGATGGTGCCTTGACCTGACACTATCAAATCTTTGGCGTGAGTGCCTAGCAAGGCTTCGATTGGAAGATCGGCACCTGGGTTGGCGTGTAGGTCCGCAAATTCAATTACACTCATTTCATAGCTATGCGGCTCCACACCGAAACGCTCGCTGCCTTGCTCGGCTGGAATTTTTAGGCTTGAATACTCGCCGTGCCTGTCCAACACTACTATGGGAATGCCTTTTTTCAAGAACTCTTCCATGATGACGGCTGTAGTGTAGCTTTTTCCACTACCTGTTTTTCCTACTATAAATAGCCGGCCTAGTCGTTTTACAGGAAGTCTAACAGGAACGGTATTTCCTGAGATGTGGCCTGTATAAGCTGATTCTTCCTTTGGAATATCAATGCCTAATGCCGCACTCACTAATCTTGGGCTTGCCTTATACACCATCATTTCAGGGTTAAATGGTGTACGTGGCATTGTACCAACAACACTGCATTCCCCTACAGTTTTCCCTCGGTCCCGTATCAATTCCTTACAAATGAGTAGATACTCTTCTCCCTGATGTGTAATGGAAAGAAATTCATTACGACCAACTTCTCCAATTTTTATAACCTGAATCTTCACCGTATGGGTTGTGGTCTTTCCTACTATTTCAGCAACAGGTTCGATTTTTGAAGTTTCAGCATGATTTGTAAGAAGTTCTTCCATTTTTTCTGGGTTTTCATTCGGTGGATCCGAAGGCATGTACATTACCTCTTATGTAATATGCCCATGAAAGCACGCCCTTATCATTTTATCCAAAACACCCGAGGCTTTCATAAAACATTAAATCGTGGATATTAAAGCCCCTGGTGAAGTTTTGAATGGAAATCGATGTGTGGCAATGTATGAAGATCATATTAGCCCGGCTTTTTTTATTGGAAAGTCAAATAGCGATCGTTAGTGATCTTAAAAAAGATGCAATAATGCAGAAAGCCAACGCCTAAACACGGCGCTATTACACAACCTTTGTCGAAGTATTCTGCTGCATCGCTTCTAGTATTACAGTGAATTGAGCTAAATTGGCTGAAACTTTTCTATATCAGTCTATACAGGGCTATCAGAACACTTTTTTCCTCTTCTACACCAGTTGGTTAGAGGATTTTTACCTTGTCAACGGAGATTCCAATTGGGGAACTATCACCTAGTCTTGCTTTCGGCGCAGCCTACTTCTGCATATCTTCCATTGGTACTCGTTTAATTAACATTGCAGAAACCTACACCGAAGAAGGGTTCTTTGGGACTGCAACTGTCTCCTTCCGGATGCCCAGCACCAATGATCGACTTGAAGTTACGCTGCTTGTTGATTCCAAAACTCCAACTATTCAACTCGATCTTAGCGGAGGGGACGAAGATAAACTACCTGCGTACCTTAATGAAATTGCCAAGCGCATTACTGAAACCCTTGACCGCTTCGGTAGTGTCCCAGGTGTTAAATTATCCCATGCATCGAAAGCAGTCGTTGTTGAACGTAAAATTGATGAAGCTCTCAACCAGCTACTTTCGAACCCTGATTACCAAAAGGTTTACGTCCAAGTTGCTGACGCTCGAGAGCGCCTTATCCGTATTGGTGGCGATTTCCAACCCGCTACTCTTGAAATGGGGGCCATCCTCGAACCTCTTGCGGGCAAAACTGGACCTATTCCCGAAGAGAACCGAGAAGAACTAGCTCTAAACCTTTTAAAGTGGAAGAAGGAAATTAAAAAAGTCGTAAATCAACTTACCACCGACACTGATGAAGACTAATATTCCACTATTTCGCGCCATAACGCCACTTATCGAGCTTCTTTTCTTGCTTAGTTTGCTTCTTAAAGCTCTTATAGTGTTTCTGGCATAAGTACACACGTCGAGCCCGCTCGTCTTTCAATGACGCACCGGTCGGCTGCAGTGCCTCTTTTGCTTTATCCGCCGCAAAGGAGCGTGTAGCTTTTTCATTACAACCATCTACACTACATATCATTCCCTGTTTTATCTTACCCATCAAATCAACCTCCTAGTTTACTAACTGTAATCTACCTTAACAGCATCATGACCACATTTGGCGACACAATCTAGACACATGATACAATCGCGGCTGTAGATTTTCCCAAAGGGCTTATCCATCACATCGATACCCACAGGGCAAGCTTGTTTACATCTTGGGGAATCACAAGTGGGGCCGAGGCATTCGGTGGAGCTGCGATTAATTGTAAGGAAGCTAAATTGTCCAACAAGTCCCATCATCGCACCGGTAGGACAAATCCATCGGCAAAAGGGCCGATTAATGAAGAGTGCTGCTATGATTATGATGCTAAGGAAAATAAGGCGAATCCACATCATCACGTTCCAGACTAATATTGGCGGATTCCATTGGGTAAGAATTGGTGACACCACACCATTATAGAATAGGTATGGGATAATTACAAATAATGTTCCGGAGGGGTTTAGAACCGCCCAGAAGGCTGTAGCGAATCCACTAGCACTAAGAGTATTTACCAGATCTTGTTCTATTCCGAGAAATGTCCACAAGCCAATCCAAAAGACGAAGAAGAGGGTTACAAACAGAATGATGTATTTGATTTGTCCCAATTGTCGATCAGATTTCTTAGACGGATAACGAGTTCGAATTGGTGTAAGGGCGCAAAGATCTTGGACAAAGCCAAAGGGACATATCCATCCACAGAAACTTCGACCAATGAGAATTGGTACAATGAGAAGAACTCCAATGGCAATGTAGGGAAACATTCCCGCTTGACCGATTAACATGATGATGTCAAAGAAGCCAGTTGCTGTGCCTGGCGCGGCTCCATGGGGCATGTCAAAGACCATTGGAATATAACCAAAGATTGGAATGAGCCACCCGACTCCTGAAAAAATCGAATTAATTAGGGGATCGTATCCTAAAACGAAGACTATCCCAGCATAAAAGAGCAAGAGAAAAGCAATTAGTTGAACAACGAATCGAATGATACGGGTTGCTAGTAGTTCTTCAAAGGCTTTTCTTACCCAGTAGTGGAGGGTTTTGTGAGGTCGAGATTTTTCGAGCAATGTTTTCTTCCAGCGGCTGAAGGGTCGTCCAATCCGATCCCGCAAAGGTTCCTGGTGCTTTATTGTTTCAGTTTCATTTTCAGTCATTGACTCATTCTCCTTTAGGGTGGGATCGGCTGGGGGAAGTAAGGTGCGTATGCATCGGAAAAGACTTGGAGCCATGAACGGACTAGCTCATGTTGTCCTATAGCTAACCCAAAGGCTAGGGCAGAAATACCTAAACATAGGAGTGCAATTGCGATGACTCGTCGATTCATATCGATATAACCTCTCACCGGAGG
>JBHLSA010000042.1:0-10336 GCA_048882025.1 Candidatus Thorarchaeota archaeon
GCTTGGTTAAGCATTTTCGCGGATAATTATGAAAACCATTTATTGCTTCGAAGTTTGTGGTAAATTTCTTAGATAGTTCCTTTGTTTTCTTCTAAGCCAATCAAAAAAGCATTAATTGCTCTTGTGTATAGGCGACGTAATTTTCTGATTAGATTTGTGGATATATTAGGTAGACGCAACCACACCGTTCGCGTTACGAAATGTGTTTTAGTCCATTGCTGTTGTCTATCGACTGTAGCCACAAAGCATCACTTAAGTATAAAATTGCTAAACTTGGTTATATTTTCTAGAGACCTTTGTATAATTGAAATCACCAGGCGGCAAGAATTTACTAGATAAGATTTATCAAGGAACGCGTCTTTTTCCTTTACGCGCATCGGGCCGGTAGTCTAGTTATCCAGTTACAATACGTGCTGGACTAGAGCGGTATGATGCGAGAAGAAAAACGGGTTCTGTTTTTCTCGCAAGGTTTGGGACCTCGTGGTCCCGAGTTCGAATCTCGGCCGGCCCACCATTCTTTTGGTTCCGCGGGGAGTTCGCAACACTTTTATAGCGGAGTGGATGTCTGCTGGGTGGCGCGGTCATAGAAGCTGGGTCACACCCGGTCTCGTCAGATCCCGGAAGTTAAGCCGGTTTCGTCGCCCTGAGTACTGATATCCGCGAGGTGTCGGGAAAAGTGTGAACTGCGCCACTTCTTTTCCTTTCGTGGTTGTGATGGGTTGATGTAACCATACGCAAAGGTTTTTATGGCACGCCGAAACCGTTCCGCTGGCAGCGCTAAAATATGTGAGGTACGATGATGCAGATTACTGACTTTACCTGGATTATCAACATTATTTTCATCGTGTTTTTCATGTTTATGTACCTATATGGAACACGCCTTCAGACGTATGTGATGACCCGGCAAGCGGAGGCGGGGTTAAATCAGCTTGAAGTCTTAGTAAAACAGGGGAAGCAGATAGCCTATCGGGCTTTCAAGGATTTGAAGGTTGAAGAAAAGGATATGAAAGCCGCGGTCGATGACTTCATGGAGTTCTTTGTGATTGAGCCTGTCAATGTGGATCCCGCGGGAATTTTGGGAAGGTTGGAGCATCTGTTGGATGTTAGGACCACGCGGTATGAAGCCCACGTTACACGAGTGGCGCCGAAAGCGACCCCTGTGCAAGTGGCAAACGCGGAGAGTGTATTAGCCGGTTCGATGGCGTTGTATTATGTGTTCCGTGTTGTGCGTCATTTCTTGATTATGGGCAAGAAGACGAAGAGCATCTATTATGTGATGCAGTTGCAGATGCAATTACCAGAGATTATTCAAATAGCGAAGGCGTATTTTGAAGCAATTCGTGCCTTTGCTGATGGTAAACCCATAGGAGATGGCATGGGACCGTTAGCTGTCGCTCATTTCGCGCGAGAAATCAGAGCTAACAAACCTAAAGAGTTGGATCCGCGGACAGTAAGCCAATCCGGAGAATTTGAAGGCCGAACTATTTGGTTTGTTCGAGCAAAAGGACATGGAAGCTATGTGGGCAAACCCGGTGATGGCATCAAGAAAATCGTGGACCAACATAAAGGAAAAATTGCGCGAATTATCACTGTTGATGCAGGTTTGAAGCTAGAAGGTGAGGACACAGGCCATGTTATTGAAGGGGTTGGTGCAGCTATTGGAGACCCAGGACCGGAAAAATTCAAGATGGAAGATTCAGGAGTCAAATACAACATTCCTATTGACGCTATCGTAATCAAGGAATCAATTATAGATGCACTTGGCCCGATGAAGAAAGCATTAGTCGATGCGGTTCCTAAAGTGATTGAAAAACTGAAGAGTGCAATTCTTCAACGCACAAACAAGGGAGATACAGTCATTATCGCAGGAATTGGGAACACGATTGGAATCGCCTAAAACTAGAATTTGATGCAAATCTGGCATGTGGTAAAGCTTTTTCAGCAGAATATTAGAGCATGGCATGAGGACTGAGCTTTGTCCAGCCAACCGTATAAGTGGGCAGCTATTGGTGGTACCTTTGATCGGTTACATAAAGGACATAAGACACTCCTTCGTCGCGCTTTTGAGCTAGGAAAGAATGTGCTTATCGGATTAACGACGCAAGATATGGTCAAGCACAAACCGGATTGGGAAATTATTGCCAGCTATGATGACCGAAAAAGCGAATTAGAAAGCTGGCTCGATTCAGAAGGTTATAATGGTAGATATATCATCCGGCCTTTGCATGACAAATTTGGACCAGCTATCTCAATGAGTGAATTAGAGCTCATTGTAGTCAGCGAAGAAACATGTCCTGTAGCTAAAGAAATTAATGAAATTCGAAATGAAGATGGTCTTTCATTATTACATATTGCAGTGCTAACAATGGTGATGGCAGAAGATCATACCTCAATTTCTTCTACTAGAATTCGTGCAGGACTTATTGATCGGGATGGACGAGTAATTTATCATGAAGTTGAAAGTCCATAGTGGAAGTGTTTAAGAGGCGCCGTTGTAGTTTTGAATTCTGCAATGAAAGGATAATAGCTGTTATCGAGGACGAATCTGAAGACTCGTCTTGTGAGGATTCGTGCAAAATCACAGCGACACTGGAGCGGCGTCGAAGGTTATGCGGCATGTGACAGGCTCCTGCTTGATCTATGACGGGTCGTCAAGAGGTGATTGTGGGGGCAACCCACGATGTCCACACTTCGGCGCAGGGTCGCATTAGGCTCATTACGCCCGACATATTAAGAGAGGACCTATCGGAGGGTTTACGGCGTATCGCCCACCAATGAGGATGGGGCGTTAGTGTATCGGTCGACAGAGCTGACGCGACCCATCATTTCTTCAAATTCTCGATATTCAGGTGAAGAAAATACCACCCAATCAACGCAAGTCTTTCTATCGATTTCTCCAAACCCAGCTAGGGGGGCAAATACCTCCAGAGCTTCTACCACGCCGTCTTCGCGTTTTAGGCCATGTTGCGATTTTGTGGTTGAATCCAGAAATCATACATTTCAAGGAGTTGATTGGACAAACCGTATTGGAGTATAACCCCAAAATCAAAACCGTTTTACATCGAACAGCCGCCATCAGTGGCCCTTATCGCCAGCCTGCGGTGGAACTGATAGCTGGTTCAACTAATACAGAAACTGTATTCAAGGAGAATAAGGTGATTTTTCATATTGACCCAATGAAGGTGATGTTTTCACTTGGAAACAAAGCCGAACGGGTTCGGATGAGTAAGCTGGGATCCGATGAATTTGTGGTTGATATGTTTGCCGGTATTGGTCACCTATCAATGCCTATGGCAGTACATGCCAAACCTAAAGTCATCCATGCAATTGAATGGAATCCTGATGCGTTCCATTACCTTACGATGAACATTCAGGCGAACAAGGTCTTGAAGCTATTCAAGCCACATTTTGGCGATACACGTGAAATAGCGCCCATTATCAGTCAAGGTCAAGCAGACCGGGTTATTATGGGGTTAATTCAAGGAACTACCCGTTATCTTGAACAAGGCATTCAATGTCTTCGTCCAGGAGGAGTTCTGCACATTCATGAAATCGGTCCTAGGGGAGATATGGCAACAGAGCTTCTCTCCACGTTAAAGAAAAAAGCAACAGCGATGAATCGCACGGTTAACCTTGTAACGACGCGGACGATTAAAACATACAACCCAAGATATGATCACTTTGTTCTTGACGTTCAGATAAGTGATGCTTAAACAGGTATTGTCTACCTAGTTATCTGATAATCCATGATTTCTTGAAGTAATTTCTTTGCTTCGATATTCTCATCAAAGTATCGGCGTATCGGTTCGAGAAATCACAGAAAGCCGTGGCAGCCGCTTCTTTAAGATCCAATGGATGGATCGCTCCCGCCGCATAGAGAGTTTCAAGTTCATCAGCACTAGTAATGCTTAATGAGCCACCAAATTTTTCTGCGCGTTCTATGTGCAGGGTATAGCCATCTTGCGTGAAGAGGATGTTACGAATATAACTCAATATAGGATTATTTTCTACCTCTTCGGCCGGACAGTAAGCTTTCTTAATTTTCCTCTTAATCTCTCGCGTTGAATCATGAATAAATATGGCATCGCCAGGTTTTGATTTTGACATCTTTGTTTCTATAGCTAGGTCTTGAGCTGAGAATTCAGAGGCAACATCCATGCGGGTAGTGCCAGTAAGACCGGGCAGAAGGGGCATGTGAATACCAACCGGTTTCCAACCTAGTTTCATCTTATCAGCCACTTCACGGGCAAGCACATGTGCCCGTCGTTGATCCATTCCTGAAAGACAGATTTCATATTTTTGATCAATAATATCAGATACTTGCAAAAGTGGGTAAATAAGCTTGGAAAAGTCAATAGCGGCTTCTTCTTCTGTACGGCCCATTATGTCCGTTGAGCGACGAACTCTAGCCAGAGTGAGGGTTTTTGCAACGCGAAGAATTTTCTCCCAATACTCGAGCCTACGCATCAAATCCTCAGCCGTTACAATATGAACCTTATGAGTATCCACCCGTAGAGCAACAAAACAGTGACGAAGATATTCAGCGCACCGCCGAATTCTTTCAATGTTACCTCCAAATTTATCGTTAACTTGAGCGTGCCAAGTAGCCAAGAGAATTTCCATTCGAACACCCAAGTCCACAAGCTGATTGAGTTTCAGCACCCAACCAATCCAGCCTATATGAAATAATCCACTAGGTTCAACCCCTATGTACCCTCGAGGCTTCTCTTGGCGTGCAAAGACCTCCACTAAATCTTCGATAGTAAGGACTTCTTGGGTATGCTTTACAATTTGCTCAACGCTTGGTGGGAGACTGTTCACAGATAACACATCTATAGTTTCGGGCATGTTATGTGTGCTATAAAAGTACACCGCTAATAGTTCCAGAATATCAGAGAAACATAAGAAATTATGTTTTCAAACTAACCCCATAATGATGGCTAGTTTGATGTGATTTTTGTGCGGGGCATCCCGTAAACGGGTATATGGTTATTCAGATTATGGTGTTCAATCATTTGGGAGTAGCAGTGCAGGTGATTCGAATTTTAAGGATTAAGCGTGTTGTTGTTTTATGTTTTGGTTAGTCGTTTGTAGCCGAAGATGGCTACCACGATTATGGCGTAAATGGTGTAGAGTATCGTTCTAACTAGATTGTTCCATTCTGGTTGAACGAGGCCAAATATTGAGGTGAACAGGACCAGTGAAAAGTTTGATGACATATGAAAAAAGATAATTAACCAAGACCCTGTATTACAAATTAAAGCTGAATTGTAGCATCTTTATTTCTAATATGAGTAGCATAATACTAGGCTGTTTGAACTACCACCCAAGAAAGCACACTAAAGGTTACTCTAAGCATAATTGAGGCGAAAGTTCATGTGTTCTCAGAGAAAAGCTACTCAATCAAAACAGGAGAGGCTAATCGAGCGATTCGAAAAGGGGCTTCAGCGTTTAATTGAACTCTCAAATGAGGATGTGCCAATTGTCGTTGAAGGTATTAAGGACATAACGGCCTTACGTGGCTTAGGACTCACAGGACCAATACACAGCCTAGCGGGGCATAATATCGTTAGTTTAGCAGACGAACTTACCCACTATCGTCGCTTGCTCATACTATTTGATTTTGATAGGCGTGGAGGACAATTAACTCGACACCTGATTAACCAGCTAGAAGGGCGGGGCGTTGTCATTCTTCATCGAGTACGACAGCAACTAAGGCGAGCATTTTGTTGGCGTGTTCGAGTGATAGAAGGGCTAAAGCCAATAGACCAATCTCCGAAAGGCACAAAGTTTTAATGGGGTTTATTCGTGAAGCTAACTACATCACATTTACCATATTACCTCATCATCACTAACTAATCACATGATGGCGTGCTCAATATCACACGCCCGCACTAAACATCAAAAATTACTATTACTAGGTGGCGATTATGGGAGCAAATGCAGAAAGCACCAGTACTACTAAATATTGTATTCGTGGAAAAATCGAAATAGATGGAGTTGTGGAAACCCCCGATGTGGTAGGCGCCCTCTTTGGCCAAACTGAGGGCCTACACTTCATATCGTTGATTTGAAGGGGCATTCGGCGAAGATTTGGATTTAAGAGAGCTTCAACAGTCGGGGCGAATTGGTCGAATAAAGGTCGAGTTACGGTCTGAAAGTGGTAAATCACATGGAACGATTACGATACCTTGTAGTCTAGACCGAACGGAGACTGCAATTCTTGCTGCAGCAATGGAAACCGTTGATCGAGTTGGTCCTTGCGCAGCAAAAATTACCCTTGAAAAATTAGAGGATGTCCGTGAAGAAAAACGGAAGCGTATTATCGATCGGGCTGTAGACTTATTACGAGATTGGGAAGGAGAAATTTCTCCTGATTCCCAAGAAGTAACAGATACTGTCCTTAAGGAATCGCGTACAGCAGGTATCATTAAAATCGGCAAACAAGCACTTCCTGCAGGTCCTGAAGTTGAAGCTTCAGATACCATTATTATTGTTGAAGGGCGTGCAGATGTGTTAGCGCTCCTTCGATCAGGCATTAAGAATGCCGTTGCCGTTGAAGGCACTTCCATCCCGAAGAGCATTATCAATCTAGCGAAATCTAAGACCGTCATTGCGTTCCTTGATGGAGATCGAGGTGGCGATTTAATTCTCAAAGAATTAGATCAAGTAGTAAAGGTAGATTATGTAGCACGGGCACCAACTGGGCGAGAGGTTGAAGAACTTACTCATAAAGAAGTTACCAAAGCCCTTCGAAACAGGGTTCCAGCAGAACAAGTCCTAACCAGAGTTAAACGACGCGCACCAAAAGCTACTCCACCTTCGGTAAAAGCTAAACAGCGAACTCGTCAAACTTCAACTGTAAAACCCAAAGCACCCCGCAGCAGAGCAAGAACTAAACCCACTACAAAGGCCCCAATTAAACCTAAAGATCTCGGTATTCCCAAAACTGTAATTGAAACTGCGGAAAAAGTCCAACAGACGATGATGGCATTCGTTCTTGACTCGGATTTAAAGCAACTAAAAGAAACACACGTTGGGGAGCTAGCCAATGATTTACAGAAGCTCAAAACGGCTAAAGTGCTTGTTTTAGATGGCGTGATAACTCAAAGGCTAATAGACATTGCAGAAGAACGAGGCGTCGAACTAATAATTGGCGTCAGAATTGGTAATATTGTCAAAAAACCCGCGAAAATGCGAATTCATACATTTGGAGAATTAAAATAGCACACAACACATCTGTCAAGGTAGCAATGCTTAAATAGCGAGCCCCCGCATTTCGCCTCAATTCTATCATCTCAATGAGCGTGATTTCGTGGCTGAAATTAACACCAAACTCATTGGAATTCTCCGGGTTCTTGGAGTCATATTCCTAGTTGGCGCGGGTTTGGTTGTGATAGCAGATCTAGCTTTTAACTTGGATTGGAACCAAACATCCTCACTCTTCTTTCTAAGCTTTCTTCTTATCTGTGGACTTTGCTTTGGCATAACAGGCATTATGTCTGAAAACCCAGAAAGAACGCGAAAACTGTTCTTTGAATGGTTAGTTGTCATTACAGTTATTCTCGTGTGGGTTGTGGGAGTTTACGCATTTCTTCCTTGAGGGATTACCTTGTCTGAATCGGCAGGAATCATTGCAGGTGTTCGCCCAACCAGAATGGAATTATTAGCCCTCAAAGAACGACGTGAACTCGCTGCCCGTGGTTATGAATTGTTACGAGAAAAACAGGATGCCCTTGTCCGAGAATTCTTTGCGATTCTTTCAGAAGCCAAGAAATATCGCGAAGAAATGGAAACCACTCTCACTGAAGCATTTGAGTCACTAATGGAAGCTAAGCTAGTTGAAGGGGGAGCTAAACTTGAAGAGCTCGCCCTGGGAGCAAAAAGCCCCCTTGACTTTGATGTTGAAACCCGAAACATGATGGGCGTCTCCGTTCCTATCTTTCGCATCACGGAACAAGAAGAAGTAGTCCAACTGCATTATAGTCTGGCTGGTACCTCTGCAGCGGTAGATAAAGGAGCACAGAAGTTTCGAGTAGCATTAGATAAAGTGGTTAGGCTTGGAGAAATTGAAGCAACTGTAAAACGACTTGCATCTGAAATTGAAAAAACTAAGCGCCGCGTGAATGCTCTTAACTACCTAGTTCTACCGCGAATTAACAATACTATTCGATACATCGAACTAATGCTAGAAGAACAAGAGCGAGAAGACCTTTTCCGAATGAAACGTGTTAAGGCTATGTTAGAACGAAAATCACAAGCATAGCGGCACTAATTTTCAGTTAGTACAATTATCGCTTTGGCTAGGTTTCCTTCTGCAGCCTTTAGTGCATCTCTAGCCGCATCCTCGGATACATTAGCCTGGCTTGCGACTAGTTGTACATCTTCTTCAGTAAATGTTTGAACAGGTGTAGCAGGAGTACCTTCTTCCATTTCTGTTGAAACCGTAAGACTTCGTTCTTCTGCCTGGCCCACGATTTGATATACATTGTCACCTTGAGCCTGCATCATGAGCACTTGGGGTTGAGTTAGTACAATTTCCTTATCAGGGAGACGAATGAGAACTTCAGTAACATCATCTATTTGCTGAAAATCAACTCCCATACGACGCATCTGACGTTCCATCGATCGTTTCTTTGATTTTACCTTTCTTACCTTAACCAAGGTCAATCCCTCAAACTTACAGCAATGTCGCATAATCATTTATGCTAATTTAGTTTTTTCTTTTCTTACCTATTTTGCACGCCTCTTTATTGAATGCCGTGTTTTGACTGCGACCCCACGTGACAAGTCAAGGATCTCTACTGGACTAAGATGCGCTGTTCCTACTGCGAGAAGGACATCTTCTTCATCCACAACAAGGACCTCGTCACCAGCCCGAAGTCTTGGATCTAGGTCTTTGACGTGTTTAGCAAACACGCTTCGACCTTCGCCTATGAAACTGGCTACCTGTTGCTGAACAATTACGCGAAGTTTCGGAAATGCAACTAGTGTGTGTAGACGTTGAGCTCCCGCTATAGTTAGCACAAGACGCCCATCGTTGGCCCGGACTGTTGCTAAGACCTGAGAATTTCGTAATATTTGTCGAAGACGCCCCGAACGCTTGGAAATCTCTACCTCACAATCATCCGGAAACAGTTGGTCTCCAATTGTATCACTGAATTGGTAGTTAGCTATGCCTCTTGCTCTGTATAGGTGTTCATTATTTTGCGATTTAGCTCGCCTCAGCTTCTTTAGATTGACCTAACCATAAATGTCTGCTGTCTCGCTACGGTCTGCTAGGCTACCTAATACTTTGGAGATTGCTTTGTTAAAGTCTTCTCGGTAAACAACATCACGGAGTTCGCGAATAGCAAACATCCCTGCTTCTGTACAAATTGCTTTGAGATCGGCTCCTGAAGAATTAGCTGTTTTTGAAGCCAAGACACTAATATCGACATCTGAATGAACATTCATGTTTCGCATATGAATTTTAAGAATCTGTATTCTAGCGTCTTTATCCGGATATGGAAACTCAATGATGCGATCAAAGCGCCCAGGTCTTGTAAGTGCAGTATCCAGAATATCAGGGCGATTTGTTGCCGCTAATATTCGAACATCACCACGTGGATCAAAGCCATCTAACATGCTTAGAAGTTGCATTAATGTACGCTGCACTTCCCGATCTCCGCTTGTAGCAATATCAAGCCGCCGACTGGCCACGGCGTCCAATTCATCGATAAAGACAATGCTGGGAGCACGTTTTCGGGCCATATAGAAGATTTCGCGTACAATTCGAGCGCCTTCGCCGATGAATTTTTGCACTAATTCCGAACCGATAACCCGAATAAACGTGGCTTTGGTTTCGCGCGCTACTGCTCGAGCTAATAAGGTCTTTCCTGTACCCGGAGCACCACAAAGTAGAACGCCTTTTGGTGGTTCAATCCCAACTTTTTCGAAGAGTTCTGGATGAAGAAGAGGAAGTTCTACGGTTTCCCGAATTTCAGCAATTTGTTCTTCTAATCCTCCAATATCTTCGTAGGTAACATCAGGGCTTTCCTCAACATTCATAGCTTGGACAAACGGGTCAATAGAAAGGGGTAAGATATCAACAACCGCAAGTGTCCTTTGATTTAATGCAACTTTTGCCCCAGATTCTAATTTACTTCCAACAATTGATTCAGGATAATTGACGACGAATTGGGGTCCAGTACTGCTTTTTACAATTACACGCCCATCATCTAGCACATCAATTACAGTAGCTGAAACTAAAGGAGGTTGCCGTAGTTTATTGAGCTCCGCTTGAAGTATCCTTACTTCGTTCTCAAGCCGAGTCCTTTCAGCCACAATTTGTTCT